>JAUIEG010000351.1 GCA_030428745.1 Alphaproteobacteria bacterium | reverse complement strand
TTCGCCTCGATTTTGTTATCGATATTTCCCAAGAGGCCAACAATTTCATTTTGAACGTCAAGAGGTGGGACACGAAATGGAAAATTTGGAAAATCTTTTAGAGGTATTCGATCGACGGTTGCACCGTGAATAGTTCGGGATGCCAAGAACTCCTGATAGGATGGTGAGATATATTGATAGAGAAAAAATTTCGGATTGATTTTACTAACATCAACGCGAACCAGACCCATGCGGCGCCCCAGACAACAATCAATACCATCCGGGATGATGGCGGCTTCGCCTAAGCGCGTCTCGTAAGAAAATACAATGTCTCCTGCCTGTGGAGTTACTCGTTTTGTCCATTTCTTAAAATCCGAAAGTGTTACATGCCTAGTTTTACCGAGAATAAGTCTACCATTTTGCAGAGCGTCAATTCCCAAGAAGATTGGTCCTTCGTCCACGGTCTTTGGGGTTGCGTGGGGTCCGTCATATACTTCAGCAAAATCGCCTATTCGGACTTCGTTCCAATCATCCATCTTGCTCTATCCGAGAAAAACGGGTTTCAATCTCTTGTTGCAGCTTTACACTCGACCGAAAAAGCTCCATCAAGTTTTGATTAAGTTCTTCAAACTTCTCCTCAAACGGCACGTTATCATCGCCGATTATTTCCACCCCTACATACCGCCCCGGCGTAAGCACATGCCCGTGCTCTCGCACCGTCTCCAACTCCACCGACTTGCAAAACCCCGGAATGTCCACATACGGCGTTTCCGGCTCTTTCGCGCGCCAGTTTGTGTAGGCTCCGGCGATCATGGCGATGTCCTCGCTAGAAAACTCCCGGCGCACGCGGTCGATCATGTGGCCTTGCTTACGGGCGTCGATGAACAGAATTTCGCCGCGCCGGTCGCGGTGACCGTTGGCGGACTTGTTGCGCGCCAAAATCCACAAACAGGCTGGGATTTGGGTTGAGTAAAAGAGTTGCCCCGGCAATGCGACCATGGCCTCGACCACATCCGCCTCGATCATCGCTTTTCGGATGTCGCCTTCACCCGACTTTTGCGAAGACATGGAGCCGTTGGCGAGCACCACGCCCGCCGTGCCTCGAGGCGCGAGATGGTGGATGATGTGTTGCAGCCACGCGAAGTTGGCGTTGCCCGCCGGCGGCCTCCCGAATTTCCAGCGAGCATCGTCGACCAGCCGGTCGCCGCCCCAGTCAGAAATGTTGAACGGCGGATTGGCGAGGATGAAATCAGCCTTCAGGTCCGGGTACTCGTCGCGGTGAAAACTGCCCTCATTGTTCCAACGAATGTCCGCCTCGATGCCGTGAACCGCGAGGTTCATCATGGCGAGGCGATAGGTCGTGTTGTTGATCTCCTGTCCGTAAATGGCGATGTCGTCGGTGCGCCCGCCATGGCTCTCGATGAACTTCTCCGACTGGATAAACATGCCGCCGGAACCGCAGCACGGGTCGTAAACGCGGCCCTTATAGGGTTCCAGTATCTCAACTAGTGTTCTGACCACCGAGCGAGGCGTCAAAAACTCCCCGCCGCGCTTGCCCTCGTTAGCCGCGAAGCTCGACAGGCAATATTCATAGACGCGCCCAATCACGTCACGGGCTTTATCCATATCGTCATACATTAGGATGTTGGAGAAGAGGTCGATCAACTCCCCGAGCATGATTTTGTTGAGCGCAGGCCGGGTATAAATTTTCGGGAGTACGCCTTTGAGCCGCTCGTTGGAGGGGACTTTTTCAATCGCCTCCATTGCATTGTCGATGAGCCCGCCGATGTCGACCTTCTTACCGTTCTCCAGCTTGATTTCGGCGCGTTTGGCGTTGGCCTGTAGGTAGGACCACCGCGCCTCTTTCGGCACCCAGAAAACATTCTCCGCGAGGTATTCTTCCGGGTCTTCCGGATCAGCGTACTCCTGAGCTTCCAATTTCTGGTGTTGCGCTTCGAAGGCGTCGGAAATGTATTTCAGGAAGATGAGCCCGAGGGCGACATGCTTGTACTCAGACGGCTCCAGATTGCCGCGCATCTTGTCGGCGGCCTTGAAGAGGTCCGCGGCGAAATCCATGTCTCCGCCGTTTTTGGGTGATTTTGCCATTAAGTCCGTTTTGTTGTTGCTATTGCACTGTTTGGATTGTTTTTCGGTTCTTTATTTCTGTTATGCTACTGGAAACTACGATAGCAATTGATTCTGCGGAAATTGCATGGCCGTACTCTATATGAAGCGCCGCAACGCATTGGGGGGGGCGGCCCCTCGCGATTAAGTTGCGGAATTTATCGACTAACAATAGTGAGTCATAGTGCACTTAGGGTGCACTTAAAAATATCGATGGCAAATCGTGTTTCGCTAAGTCGTTGAAAAAATGGCGCACCCGTGAGGATTCGAACCTCAGACCCCCAGATTCGTAGTCTGGTGCTCTATCCAGCTGAGCTACGGGTGCTGCGCTGGCGCCAAAGCGGCGCGAGGCGCGGGTTTAACCCCAAGACAGGGGCAATTGCAAGCGCCGGAGCGCCCGAATCTTTTCTTTCACATGGCGCTCCCGGATTTTTGTGGGAATGGCTCCAAAATCATCGATCTGGGATCTGCGAGCATGGCGGAGCGCCGCTCCCTTTCAGGGGTCGAAACGTCCTGCAGCCTCGCGTATGAATGAGTGTAACGCGAGGCGGCAACGGGAAAGTGAAGCATGACGGGCAAGGTGAACTGGCTTTGGGCAATAAGCGCGGCGGCGTTTCTGGCGGCGTGTGGACAGGGGGAGGCGCCAGACAGCGTCGGCGAGGCGGCTGAGGTTTCCGCCGCCACTGGGGTCGACACTGGACAAGAGACGCCCCCCGCCCGCTGGTTTATCGCCGCGGCGAACCCTTACGCTGCGGAGGCCGGCGCCGAAATTCTCAAAAAAGGCGGTTCGGCTGTCGATGCGGCGATTGCAACACAGACTGTACTGGGTCTGGTGGAGCCGCAATCCTCAGGGCTCGGCGGCGGCGCTTTCATGCTTCATTACGACGCCAAGGCTGAGCTTCTTGAAACGTATAATGGCCGCGAAACGGCGCCCGCGTCAGCGATGCCGGATCGTTTTCTCACCGCCGACGGCGAGGCCATGAATTTTTACGATGCGGTGGCGGGCGGTCTTTCCATCGGCGTTCCGGGCGCTGTTCGTATGCTGGAGCTCGCACATGATGAGCATGGCAAACTTGCCTGGAATGAAAATTTTGAAGCCGCCATCGCGCTTTCTGAAACAGGGTTCAAAGTATCGCCGCGCCTCAACGGGCTGTTGTCGCGAATTCCGCGTTTGAAACAGATGCCGGCGGCGGCGGAATATTTTTATAGCGATGACGGCGCCCCATGGCCCGTCGGGCATTTGTTGAAAAATCCCGCCTATGCCGAGACGTTGAAGACGGTCGCGGCTGGCGGCGCCGACGCTTTTTATACGGGGCCGATCGCCGAAGCGATTGTCGAAGCGGTGAACGCGGCGCCCAATCCCGGCGGAATGACGCTTGCCGACCTTGAGGGCTATACGGCGGAAAAGCTCGACCCGGTTTGCGGACCTTATCGCGCCTATCAGATCTGCTCCATGCCGCCGCCGAGTTCCGGCGGCGTGACATTGCTGCAGATCCTCGCATTGCTGGAGCCGTTCGATATAGTGGGCGCTGGCGCAGGCTCTATTGAGTCGCTGCATTTGCTTTTTGAAGCATCGCGTCTCGCCTATGCGGACCGCAACGAATATCTCGCTGACAATGAAATGCTGGCGGATGAGGATGAAGGCCTTTCATCGGCGGCGGTGATCGCCGGTCTTTTGAACCCCTCTTATTTGGAAGCGCGTTCAGCGCAGATCGACCCTTCAACAGCCGCTGATGCTGTCGAGGCGGGTGATCCCTCCGCTTATGAACTCGCAGACGACGCCGGAAAATGGAAGCGCTATGGCGCGGACGCCTCGCCGGAACCGCCATCGACCAGTCACTTC
>JAUIEG010000350.1 GCA_030428745.1 Alphaproteobacteria bacterium | reverse complement strand
TCAAGGCGGAAGCGTGGGGCATGGGCCGTTCCAGAAGGTGTTGGCGGGTGAGGCGGCGCACCATAGCGATGGCGGCGCATGGTGCAAGCGCCGTCTGGCGGCGATAAGCCCTCAGGTCGCCAGCGGCGCCAAACCGGGCTAAGTCCCGAAGATGTAAATGAGTGTCTCATGTCAGAACCGTTAACGCCATCGCCGGAAACCGCCTCGCTGACCGCGCGCATTGCCCGCGGGGCCGCGTGGATTTTCGGGGCGGGGGTCGCCGCGCGGCTCCTCGGTGCGCTCAACACCATCATCGTAGCGCGGCTCCTCGCGCCGGAGGATATCGGCATTGTCGCGACAGCCACGGTCGCCATGCAGCTCCTGCAGGGGATATCCGATATCGGCGTTAGCCAGGCGGTGGTGAAGTTCCGTGACGCTGACCGGCACGACCTCAATACGCTCTTTACGCTCTCGGTCATCCGTGGACTTTTCATCGGCGCGCTTCTTTTCGTGGCGGCGCCGCTTTCCGCCTCATTCTTTGGCGATCCGCGCCTGTTCTGGGCGTTTATCGGCGTCGCCTTGTTTCCAGTGCTCACGGGCTTTCTCAATCCACGCTTTTACGAGTTTGAACGCGATCTGAAATTTTCGCGGGAATTTATCGTAACGCTTCTGAACCGGCTGGCGGGGGTCGGTGTTTCTCTCACTATTGCGATCATCTTCCGCACTTATTGGGCGATTATCGGCGGCATGTTGGCGAGCGCTGTCGTACAGTTGTCTCTTTCCTACATCCTGCGCCCCCATGCGCCGCGTCTCACCTTTAGCTCCCTGCGCAAGGTGTTCGGTTTTTCCGGATGGCTTGCAGGCGTCAGCTTCATGGCGGCGCTAAACAACAAGCTTGATGTGCCGATCCTTGCCCGGCTCGCCGGCACAGGCGGGGCAGGCGTTTATTTTCTGGGTTTTCAAT
This sequence comes from Alphaproteobacteria bacterium, assembly GCA_030428745.1. Classification (GTDB taxonomy): domain Bacteria; phylum Pseudomonadota; class Alphaproteobacteria; order Caulobacterales; family Parvularculaceae; genus Hyphococcus. The sequence goes on along the minus strand of JAUIEG010000350.1, from coordinate 3,003 downwards.
TGTCGGAAATGGTGGCGGGCCAGATCGCCGCGCCGTTGACGCGCGCTATCTATCCGGGGTTGTCGGAGTTGCAAGATGAGCCGGGGCGTATGCGGGCCGGATTCCTCAAGGGCGTTGAAGCCCTGGGGGCGTTTGCCATGCCGGCGGCGTTTGGCCTTGCTTTCGTAGCGCCCGATCTCACTCATGTCGTTCTCGGCGACAAATGGCGGGCGGCGGTGCCGGTGATTACATTGCTGGCGCCGGTGATTGGTTTGCAGTCGCTGTTTTACGCGATACAGGCTTATGCGGTGGCGCTTGGGCTCACGCGGCTCGTTTTCTTCCGTGAGCTGATTTTTTTCCTGGTCCGCATGCCGGTTTTCGTATGGGCGGCGCTGGCATACGGCCTTCAAGGGGCGATTTTCGCCGCTGCCGCTGCCGGGCTTTTCCATGTGGCGCTCAATCTCGCTCTCTACGCCCGGGCCAGCGGCGGCCCCATCTGGGAGCCGGTTCTCGCCGCGCGAAGGCCGCTCGGCGCTGTTCTCGCTATGGCCATCTGGTTCCTGCTGATGCGGCCGCATGTCGACGCCATCGCGGGCATGGCGCCGCCCCTGCGCCTCGGCGCCGATATCGTGACCGGCGGGCTCGTTTACGCTGGCGCGCTTTTCTCTCTATGGCGGCTCGAGGGCGCGCCGGACGCAATTGAGCGCCGCATCCTTTCCGTAGCGTCAACGGCTTTCCGCAAATTTTCTCCGAACTGAGCCCTGCGGCGGATTTCTGGCCGATTAGCTGCACCCCGCTGTTCCGCGCCCTCCCGCCTTCGGCTAGGAAGGTGGAAGGGACAACAGGGTAAGGACGTAATCGACCATGGCCGACACGGCGCCGCTCGATCCGGCGAAAACCGCCGCCGCCGCATTCAAGCTGCTTGCAGAAAATCCGCTATTTAAAGTAGGGGAAGCGGAAATTCGCGGGAATGTCTACAGGGTTTTTGAGAATGCCCCGCCAAGTCTCGCCGGGCTTTTCGCCCATGCTGCGGCCACGCATGGCGAGAAAGAATTTCTGATTTTTGAAGACGAGCGCATCAGTTTCGCCGAGCTGTGGCGGCGGGCCTGCCGTTTCGCCCATGCGCTAAAGGATGAGCTTGGCGTCAAGCAGGGGGATACGGTTGCCCTCGCCATGCGCAATTTCCCCGAATGGTGCGTCAGCTATATGGCGGTGATTTCGCTCGGGGCCGTCGTGGTGCCGCTCAACGCCTGGTGGAAGGATGAAGAGCTCCATTACGGCCTCAAGGATTGCGGCGCAAAGACCGTGATCGCCGACGCCAAGCGTCTCGACTATATCAAGACCTTTAAAGAGGAGCTTGGTCTGACGCTGGTGCTGGCGCGCGAAAAAGCTGAGGGCGCGGATCACCATTATGAAGACTTGCTTGAGCGGTCCAGAAATGACGCCGTGCCTGAGGTCGATATTCACCCAGACGACGACTTTTGCATTGTCTACACCTCAGGCTCGACCGGGCATCCGAAAGGGGTCGTCCTCACCCATCGCGGTGCGATTTCCGCGCTCTTTTCCTGGACGTTCATCGCATCGATCCTGAAAGAGCTTCGCGGCGGCGTCAGCCCCTTTGGCGACGATCCTGGAATTCTTCTCGGCATCCCGCTTTTCCACGTCACCGGATCGCACTCGATCTTCCTGCTTTCTTATATGGTCGGGCGCCGTGTTGTCATGATGTATCGCTGGGACCCGAAAGAGGCGGCGGCGATCATCAATCGTGAAAAGCTGACCAATTTCGTTGGCGTGCCAAGCCAGTCTTTCGAGTTGATGCAAGCGGTGGGTCCGGAAGGATTGCCGACCTTGATCGATATCGGTTCAGGCGGCGCCAAGAGGCCTGCGGACCATGTGAAAAAGCTTGCGGAGAAATTCAAGAACAGCAAACCCTCTTCCGGCTACGGATTATCGGAAACCAACGCTCTGGGTTGCGTCATCTCCCAGGGAGATTATCAGTTGCGGCCAGATTCCACTGGCCGGCCGGTGCCGCCGGTGACCGACATCAAGATCATGAAAGACGGCGAAGAGCAGCCTGTTGGCGGTGTCGGCGAAGTCTGGATCAGGAGCCCCGCGAATTTTCGGGGCTATCACAACCTGCCGGAAGAGACGGCAAAGGCGATCACGCCCGACGGCTGGTTCCGCACTGGCGATCTCGGCAAGATGGATGCGGAAAGCTATCTTTATATTGTCGACCGCCTGAAAGATCTGATTATCCGCGGCGGTGAAAACATCTCCTGCCTCGAAGTTGAAAACCGCGTTTATGAGCACGGCGATGTCGCCGAAGCGGTGGTCTTTTCTGTGCCCGATGACGTTCTTGGTGAGCGGGTGGGGCTCGTGGTCTACCCGAAAGAGGATATGACCATCGACGCTGAGGAACTGCGCAACTTTCTTGCGGAGGAGCTTGCCGCCTTTAAAGTGCCCGAACGTATCTGGATTTCACCCGCCAAGCTGCCGCGGCTGGGAACGGCGAAATTCGACAAGATCACCGTTAGAAAGATCGCGCTTCAGCATCCGCCAGCGCTGTCTGCTTGAACTTAAGGAGCCACCCATGAGCGACCTTGACACTTTTCGCGCAGAAGCGCGGAGCTGGCTTGAGGAAAACTGCCCCGAGGAAATGCGCGACGGCGCCGGCGGCGAGGAAAATATCTGCTGGGGCGGCAAGCAATGGACTTTCCAGTCCGACGCGCAAAAGACGTGGCTTGAGCGTATGGCGAAAAAGGGGTGGACCGTGCCGGCCTGGCCCAAGGAATATGGCGGCGGCGGTTTGTCCAAGGAGGAGGTCAAGGTCCTCAAAGAGGAGATGCGCAAGCTGAAATGCCGCTCGCCTCTGGAAAGCTTCGGCATCTGGATGCTCGGGCCTGCGCTCCTGAAATACGGCACGCATGAACAAAAGCTGCATTTCCTGCCGCCCATCGCGCGCGGCGAAGTCCGCTGGTGTCAGGGCTATTCGGAACCCAATGCAGGTTCCGACCTCGCATCCTT
>JAUIEG010000349.1 GCA_030428745.1 Alphaproteobacteria bacterium | reverse complement strand
TCCACATAAAGCTGCGGGTAGAGATAGAGCATCGCTTTCATATCGTCCGCAAACGGAAAGCCCGCATGCATGAGATAGACGCGCAAGGTCTGGTGCCGATTGAGGATCGCCTCCATCTTCAGCGGCGTCTGGACGCGGAAATCGGGATAAAGCAATGGCGCGCCCGGCGGGCCGATGCCGAGATGAATGCCGACCGGAATGTCATGTTCGGCGGCGACCGCCCAATAGGCGTCGAAGGCCGGATCGTCAGCAAGGAAACCGCGATACTGGTTCGTCACTTCGGCGAGCACCTTGAAATCGCCATTGACGAACTCTGCTTCGATCTCTTCGGCGGAAACATCGTCGCGTTTGAGGCTGAGCTCGCGTCCGGCGATGAAGAGGCCCGGCGCTGTCGCCTGCCAGTCGGCGATGCGGGCGGCGGGGCCGCTGAGCACGCCTCTGACATTGTATTTCTTCATGAGCGCGATGGTCCGGTCGCGCACCTCTTCATCGGTCGCCGGTCCCTCGATCGGATCGTCGCAGGGCGGATCGGTCATCAGCGCGCCCATTTTTGCCGGCCATGGCGTTTTCGGATCATATTGAAGGTTCGCCGCGACGCCGGGACAGACGGCGTTCGGCGCCGGGCCGTTTCCGTCCGCCGGGTAGGCGTGCAGGTGAACGTCGATGATCGGGCCTTCATAGGCGCGGGTGTTTTTGTCCCGCGCTGATGCGACCGCGCTCAGGCAACAAAACGCCGCCAGCACACAGATGAAGGTTTTCATGAAAGGCTCCCCGTCCGACTTCCGCCGGCGAAAGATTAGGGGGTTTAGCGGCGGCGCGCAAATCCGCGCCGCTCTCTCTAAAGCTGCACCAGCGTGACGGCTGCGACCGCCAGCACCGCGCCGATAAGAAACCGCGTGAGCGGAAACGGTCCAGGATTCGCTGTGACCGCACCCTTACGGCGCCCGGTTATCATGGTTCTGACGAGGTTGGTTTTCAGTGCGATGAAATAATAAGCGACGGCGGCGATGTGGAGGACGATCAGCGCCAGCAGGACATTAAAAAAGAACTCGTGAAATTCCGCCGCGGCGCGCCCCTGTTTGAAGGAAACGAGGCTCGCCAGCGGACCGGATTCAATCCCGTCTACATCGACGGCGAAAAGACCGGCGGTGATCTGCGCCGTAAGCGCGGCGAGAAGGGCGATCACGCTCAGCGCGCCGAGCGGGTTATGCCCCGCCGCCGGCGTGTAGGGACGTTTCATCCTTGCGAGATACGCGGTGATCGCTTTCGGGCCTTTGACGAAGCTTGCAAAGCGGGCGGTGTTTATGCCCGCGACGCCCCAGTAAAGGCGGAAGATGAGGAGCCCCATCAGCGTCAGGCCAAAGCGCCGGTGCCAGTCCATGGCGCCATTCTCGGCCGACCACCAGAGCATGGGAATCAGCGCGACGGTGGTCCAATGAAAGACGCGGACGCTCCAGTCCCAGACGAGAGCGCCCGCAGCGGAACCGTCACCCGGCGCGCCAGCCGCGGTCTCAGTCATCTTCGCGGAAGTCGTCATGGCAGGCTTTGCACTGGCCGCCGGTCGCCTTGAAGGCGGCGCCAATGGCCTCGACATCGCCGGTTTGGGCGGCCGTGTTCAGTTCGCCCGCAGCGGTCTCGAATTTTGCTGCGATGGCGGCGAATTCTTCCGGTCTTTCCCAGATGGTCGCGAGCGCATCGGTGTCGACGCCCAAAGCGGGAGAGGTTTCAGCCGGGAACCAGTCGCCGACATTCGGCGCATGTTCGGCGATCAGCGCGGCGGAGCCTTTGATCGCTTCAAGATCCGGCGAGCCGGACTTCAACTGGTCGCTGATGGTTTTGAAGGAGTCGCCGATATCTTCCATGGCCTCATGGCGCTTTTCGACCATTTCCTTGACCGTGCCGCCGCCCGGCAGAACTTTGCTTTCCTGCTCGCTCGAGACAGAAGCGCCGTTTTCTCCGCCGCAGGCGGCGAGAGCGAAAAGCGCAAATCCTGCTCCAAGCGTTTTGCCTAGCGTTCTATATGGGACGGTCATGATCTCTCCTGTGAATGCAGCCGCAATAAACCTTCCATCCGGAAGAGCGGCGTTTCTGACGACAACGCAACCAAACGCCGCTTAGCGTAAAAAGCTCCTGCGGGCGGGTCAAATGAATCAGAACAATGATCGTTCCGTTCTGTTTTCGGTTATTCAGCCGGGGCCGGGTGGGTCTTGTCGATGGTCTTTTTGATAACGGGCGGCATCCGGTGGTGATGGCGGCGAAGCTGCTCGTCGAGATTGGGCCATTTGCCGCGCATATGCCGGATCAGGCGCTGGACCGCCGGGATATAGGGGGCCAGAAGGGCGAAACCGATGGTGAGCATGATCAGGCCAAAAGGAATCGGCAGCGGCAGGACAATGAGACCCGCGACGACCAGCAATGATCCAAACACCTGATGTACGATCGGCAACATGGCCGAACAAACTCCCGAATACCCTTTACATGGAACCCGGACCTGTTCCGGGTGACGCAAACTGGGCGGTTTTGTCTTTGCGCGCCGCTATCCCGCGCCGCGCCTTGATAAGGTATGCTCCGGCGGTGTCACCGTAAAGGGGAGGCGCCAAAAATACGTTAAGCCGGGTGCTTACAATTTGGTGAACCGGGCGTTAACCGGGCTGAAACGAGGCAAAGCGGCGCCGATTGCGCAGCCCGGCGCCTAAAGAGGGAAGTTTAAAAGGAAGTGCGATGACGAAACCGGTTCAGCCTTCTGCGTCCTTGCGTGAATTTCTGGCGCGCCTCGAATCAGCGGGCGAGCTCCGCCGCGTCACCGAGCCGGTGGCCGTGAAGCTTGAGATGACGGAAATCCAGACGCGGCTCCTCGCCGAGGGAGGCCCGGCGGTCTTGTTTGAAAAGCCGGTGATGGATGATGGGCGGGTTTCGCCCATGCCGGTCCTCGTCAATCTGTTCGGTACGGTGAAGCGGGTCGCCATGGGCGTGACCCTGGAGGGGAAGGCCCGCGAGACGGGCGCTGACCTCCGCGAGGTGGGCGAGCTGCTCGCGTTCCTGCGCCAGCCCGAACCGCCGGGGGGGCTGAAAGACGCCCTTGAGATGCTGCCGCTCGCCAAGACCGTGATGGCCATGAAGCCGGCGTCGCGAGACTGGGGGGCGCCCTGTCAGGAAGTGGTGAAGACCGGCGATGAGATCAATCTGGATGAGTTGCCGATCCAGACCTGCTGGCCGGGCGAGCCGGCGCCGCTGATCACCTGGCCGCTGGTGGTGACGAAAGGCCCGTCGGACAAACGCGAGGACGATTTCAATCTCGGCATCTACCGGATGCAAAAGCTCGGGCGCGATAAAACCATCATGCGCTGGCTGAAACATCGCGGCGGCGCCCAGCACCATGCGCGCTGGGGGAAGGAGAAACGCGAACCGCTCCCCGTGGCGGCGGTGATTGGCGCCGACCCGGGGACGATCCTCGCCGCGGTGACGCCGGTGCCCGACACGCTGTCGGAGTATCACTTCGCCGGATTGTTGCGCGGCAAGAAGGTCGAGCTTGTGGATTGCAAGACCGTGCCGCTGAAAGTCCCCGCCGAAGCGGAGATCGTTTTGGAGGGTTACGTTTCCCTCGACGATTACGCAGAGGAAGGGCCCTATGGCGATCACACGGGCTATTATAATTCCGTTGAGAAGTTTCCGGTGTTCACCATCACCGCGATCACCCATCGCAAGGACCCGATCTATCTCTCGACCTTCACCGGCCGCCCGCCGGACGAGCCGTCAGTGCTCGGCGAAGCGCTCAACGAAGTGTTCATTCCGCTCCTGCAACAGCAATTTCCGGAGATCACCGATTTCTGGCTGCCGCCCGAAGGGTGCAGCTATCGCATCGCGGTGATCAGTATGAAGAAGGCCTATCCCGGTCACGCCAAGCGCGTGATGATGGGCGCGTGGTCATACCTTCGCCAGTTCATGTA
>JAUIEG010000348.1 GCA_030428745.1 Alphaproteobacteria bacterium | reverse complement strand
CACCGGTTGCGCGCTCGCCGTCGCCATAGGACGCGGCGGCGGCGTTGTCGGGCCGGTGCTCGGCGGGGTGCTTCTTGATGCCGGCATGAAAGCCAGCGCGGTCTTGATGGCGATTGGCGCAACCGCTGCTGTGGGGGCGCTGTTTCTCCTACGGGTTCAACTGAGAGATAACGGCTAGCATCGGCTCCATACTTCAGGGCTTCTGAGCGAGCGCTGCAATATCGATGACAATGTCGGCGCTGGCCGGCAAGCGGTCGAGGCAGTGGCGCGTGAGGCGTTCGTAATGCTGAATGAAACGGGCGATTTCTTCGTCATTCATGATGGTCCTGGCGTCAGGACGCGCGGCGCGCAGCTTTCGTTCCTGGCGCAGTCGGTTTTCGAAAACGCTTTCCATGCTGTCGACGCGCATCATGATCAGACGATCAAGGCGTGAAAAGAGGTCGTTGTAATCCGTCTTGAGGCGTTCGTTTACGTAACGCCGCCAGACACCGTCCGGGTCTTCGTTTCGCTCCAATGAATTGATTGGTCTTTCCAACGCCGCATCATCCTGTGCCGGTGCGCCTACGCACCAGCCTTCAACCAGAATGACGTCGACCGGCCCGATGATGTCGTGGGCTTTCGTGCTGCGGTCATCGCTTCCCTTGTCAAAGGTAGGAGCAGCGACAGTCTTTCCAGTCAGCAAGTCATCAATAGTCGCCGACATCCAAACAGCATCATGTGTTCCGGGAACGCCACGCGTCGCCAAAAGCGGATGCACGTCCTCAGCAAGTTTTAACCGGGCGTCTTTTGGAAGGTAGAAATCGTCAAGCGATACGACGGCGGTTTTGAGGTTCGCTTCTGGAAGCAACGCGTCAGCTAGAAAGGCGCAAAGGGTTGACTTGCCGCTGCCCTGGGCGCCGTTGACGCCGATAACAACGGGGCTTTCCTTTTGCGCGCGCCAATTCGCAATCTCTATAGCGAGGGGGCGCCAGCGCTGTTCAACGATTTTTCTGTATGAAGCAGGAAGGCGCTCCCGGACAATCAGCGCATCAACCTTGTCAGCGGCGCCTGTCATTGTCAGGCGATACGATCGGGAAGCGGAGAACCGGATGCAAATGCGTCCACATTGGCCGCCGCCCGAAGCCCCATGGCTTCGCGGGTTTCCACTGTGGCGCTGCCGAGATGGGGCAAGAGCACTGCCTTATCGAGTGCGAGCAGTGATGGCGGAACCGCTGGTTCCGCGGGATAGACATCGAGCCCAGCCGCGCCGAGGGCGCCCGATTTCAACGCCGCCGCCAGTACGTCGTGATCGATGACGCCGCCGCGCGCCGTGTTGACGAGTATGGCGCCCGGTTTCATGGAGGCGATTTCCGTTGCGCCGATCATGTTCTTCGTTTCCGCGCCGCCGGGAACATGCAGTGAAGTCACATCGCTCTGGCGCAAAAGGTCTTCAAGAGTGTCCAGGCGTTTGGCGCTCAAATTCCTTTCAATTTCGGGCGTAGCGGCGCTTCGGGAATAATAAAGAATCTTCATGCCAAAGCCATGATGGGCGCGATGGGCGGTGGCTTGCGCGATGCGGCCGAAGCCGACAAGACCCAGTGACTTGCCGGATAATTCCCGTCCCATCAGATGGGTCGGCCGCCAGCCGGTCCAGCGCCCGTCACGCAACTCCCGCTCGCCTTCGCCGGCGCGGCGCGCCGCCATTAGCATCAGCGTCATGGCCAGATCGGCGGTGGCGTCCGTCAGAACGCCCGGCGTGTTCGTCACGGCGATCTTCGCTGCTTTGCATGCGGCGATATCGATATGGTCAAAGCCAACGCCGAAATTGGCGAGAAGACGCGTGCGCAGCGGCGCGGCGCCGATAACGTCTGTGTCTATATTGTCGGAGACTGTTGGACATATGACGTCATAGGCTTCAAACGCCCGCGCCAGCTCATCCGCTGTCATCGGGGTGTCTTCACGATTGTGCGTCACGTCATAGCGTTCGGCGAGATAGTTTTCCGCAGCTTCTGGCCAGCGGCGCGTCAGAAGTACGCGCAACCGATCCGAGGTCATGATTTTAGCTCCATCATGACTCTGCTTTAGCGGATTCGATATCCTGACGCACGGTGCGGGAGGCGAGATAGTAATGAACGCCGGACCAGATGTTAAACAGGGCGACCGTCACCAGCGCATAGCGTAGCGCATTTTCCTGAAAGGCTGGGACGAGGGCGTCAGAAATGATGCCGGCGATCAACGGCCCGATCCCCAATCCGATCATCGTCTGAATGAAAAGAAGGAGCGAGGCGGCGAGGGCGCGATTGCTGGCCGGCACCAATGCTTGCGCCATGGCAAATGAAGGCCCGAAGAAAACGGAAGCGAAGAATGCGTTGATGGCGAAGCCAATCATGACAAAATTCGGGTCGGGATGAAGGTAACTCAGGAACTGGAAGGGCACGCCGATGAGAACCGACGCCCCCGGCACCAGCATATAAAATCGCTCATCATTATATTTTTGGGAAAGCCGATCCGACAGAAACCCGCCAAAGAACGTCCCGAAAGCGCCGACAAGGGCAAACGATGCGAACCATGTGCCGACCTGGCTCGTGGTCATGTCATGAGTTTGAACAAGAAAAACGGAATTAAAATTGCCGGCGCCGTACCAGACGAGGGCGTGCATGGCGGCGGCGAGCGCCATATGGAGAAAAGCCGGACGTTTGGATACAAGTTTGAGGGCGGAAAGCGGATTGTAATTTTTTCCTGATGTGGGCGCGGCCCGTTTGGGTTCCTTGACAGTGAAGGCGACAAGGAGCGCAACGATGAGTCCCGGCAGGCCCGCAACGATAAACGTCGTGCGCCACCCCCACCAGTCATTGCCGTGACCGCCGAGGTAAAGTCCGATCATGCCTCCGATCGGAACGCCAAGCGCATAAATCGAAAGCGCGGTGCCGCGCTTTTTCAATGAGAAATAATCAGAGATGAGTGAATGAGAGGGGGGCGATCCGCCGGCTTCGCCAATTGCGGTGCCGATGCGCGCCGCAAGCAGCATGGGAAAGTTTCGCGCAAGGCCGCAAAAGGCGGTCATGATGCTCCAGAATGCAATCGATCCGCTCAATATCCATTTTCGGCTGGTGCGGTCGGCAAGACTGGCGATGGGAATGCCGCAGGTTGCATAAAAAAGAGCGAAGGCGATTCCACCGAGGAACCCAAGCTGTGTGTAGCTTAAAGAAAATTCTTCCTGGATCGCGGGCATGAGGATGTTGAGAATGGAGCGATCGAGCGCATTCACCACGTAACCAAGAAAGAGAACGAACAGCACATAATTTCGGTAAGGCGGCTTATAGGGTTCGACGGTCAAAGCGTCCGTCATGATTTCCTCCATGGACAGGGCTGGCTTCCCTCAGTGTTGTAATTTTCAAGCTGTTGGTTTGGCAGCCATTTGTTCTCTCCAGCGAGGTAAATCCTTTCGCAAAGAGTGATTGATTGCAAGAACATTAGGATTCTAATCTTTTTGGCAAAGACAAAAACAGGACAGGGAGCAAAACGGAGATATGGCTGAGAGCAATCAGAAAAGCTGGCGCGATTTTGATCGCAGCGCTGGCTACCGTCATATCGAAGTTCTGCCGCAAAACGGCGCCGTCGCCGCGGAGGTGAAAGGCGCCGATCTCACAAAACCGATCCCTGAAGAAATGTGGAGCGAGATTGAAAGAGCGTTTGCGGAAAACGTTGTGATCTATTTTCGTGGTCAAAAAGGATTCTCACGCGAAGACCACCTTGGCTTTGCACAACATTTTGGTCCGTTGCAGAAGATCCCCCATATTTTCAGCGTAGATGACTATCCGGACGTGCAGATTGTGGAACGTCTGCCGGACGACAAGCGCCGGGTAGTGGGCGATGGATTTCACAACGATTCAACATTCATGGCGACGCCGCCGACGACGGTCACCATGCATGCGATTGATGTGCCTGATTTTGGCGGCGACACCGCATTCGCCAACCTTTACCTTGCTTATGA
>JAUIEG010000347.1 GCA_030428745.1 Alphaproteobacteria bacterium | reverse complement strand
CCCGCCAGTGGCTTTCAGCGATTCCCAGACGGCGACGGCAAGCCCGCCGGCCCGCGCTTTGGGATCAACGGCGGTCCGGTTCGAGATGGCGATGAGGCGGCCCATTGTGTTTTCCAAAGTGGCGTGCGGCGCTTGCAAAACGCTTCACTATGGCGAAATTTCGCCTGTGTGCAGCGCACAATAAGCCATTCGGGCCTAAAGATCAAAAATGGGGCGTTTGCTGCCGCGGCGCGGGCCTTTGCGGCCGCCCGGTCGCCTGAATATTGGTTCGCGGGCGCGATGGTGTTAACCTTTTGCTGTGCGAGGGGGCGGGATGGCCAGAAAATATAAAAGCTGCGGTGAATGCGGATCGCCATTGTATCAGTGCGGCAGTTGCGGCGAATACGGTTGCCAGCATGAGGGTTGCGATAACCGGCAGTTTCTTGAAGCGGACAAATGCAGGGATTGCGGGCGCTCATGGGAGATGGTGCGGGTTCCTGAAACATCGGGTTCAGCGCCGGCGCCGACTGGTCCCAAAAAGCGCAGACCGTTCCTGTCCTTCATTCCCTGGAAGGAGACCGCGCTGGGCGTCATGGTGTTGGGGACCCTGGGCGCGGTTGTCCTCTATAAAACCCACAAAGGCGACGTGGGGTACGAGACGGCGCAATTTGCAAGCGCCGCCGCTGCGTCCTCCAAGGTTTCTTCGGGCGATGTGTGCGATTGTTACGCGGAAGGCTTCGCCCTTCACAGACAGGGCTTCAACGTCTTGTCGCCGGAATACAAGAATGGATTCGTGAGCTGCCGTCGCCTGTCGGGCGTCGATGGCGGCGACGCTTGGACTGCTGGCTGGAAGGATTCAAAAAACAGGAAGGCGTTTGAGCGCAGTTGCAGCCGCAACCGCTAGAAGACAAGGACGGCATACGAAAAAAAGGCCGCGCATTCTGCGCGGCCTTTTGTGTTTTTAGCGATGCAAGCTCTGTTTACGGAGTAACCTGTCTGCTCGTCTGTCGCGATTAACTCGCCCCGGCGCCGGCGACCCAGCCGGTGCAGGTGGCGATGTCTTTCAGCCCGTGTTCGCCCAGGCAGAACGCTTCTTCATAGGGCGTCCGCGTGGCGGCGATGCACTGGTCGAGCGTCAGTTTCGCCATGGAGAGGCAACGCTCTGATTTTGTGTTTTGCGCATAAACCTCGACGATTTTCGGGTTCAGCTTGTCAGTGGAATAACGCGCGGCGAGATTGAGAATGCGGTCAATGACGACCTGCGCGTTTTTCTCAGCCATCTTGCCCTGGTCTGCGCCAGCGCCCCAGTCGGCGGCCCATTCTTCGCGGGCGCTCGCCAGCGACGGGGCGACAACGCCGTTGTTTTCAGCGCGCGCGAGCACGGGCGCCGCCGGCGCGCCGCGTCTGCGGCCATAACTCGCCGCTTCATCGAGGCGCTTCTGGCTCGGGCCGATTTTCTGCTTGCCCCAGCTTGTTTTCTGCATGGCGTAGGCTTGCGCCTTGAAGGCTTCGCCAAGCTCGGTGATGCGGGCGCCGTCCTGAACGGTCATCGCGAGGATCGCCTTCACGGCCTCGTCGGCGCCGGACAGGTTGCGCAGATAGGCGGGATCTTGCGCCAGATGGGACATGAGCCCGTCGGCGCCGCCAAGTTCGCCTTTGCGCCGGTTCGGTTTTTTCTTGATTTCCTTTTCGACCGCCTCGACGAAGCCGGGCTGGTCGGCGGCGACCAGCGCCGCATATGCGACCCAGCCCGCAGCGAGCGATTCGGAATCATGAGCGGCGAGGCGGCGATGCGCTTCGCGGGTCACTTCCGCATTATTGAACGGCATCGCCTCGATCGCGGCGACATCCTCGCGAAATTGAATATAGCTCGCGGCCTGACGCTCTAAAGCGTTGTCTTTCGGCTGAGCCAGCGTATCGGCCGACACCGTGGTGACGGCGAGCCCGGCGGCGAGGCCCACAAGAGCCAGATGAGGGCGTAATCCCCCACGCCGGGCGCGTTTGGTTTCTCGCATCCCGTTACGTTTACGCGACATAGAGTAGTTCTCCCAAATGACGGTCTTTACACGCGGCCGTCACCGTATCGCCCCAAAATTTAAGACAGCGCTCATCATCCTAGCTGAATTATTATCAAATTCGACCGGTCTTTGCGTCTTAACTTAAATTTTAATCCTGCGCCGGGAAAAGGGGCTGTTTCGGCCCGGAACCCTAATAGTTTCGCCACTTTTCCGATTTATCATTTGTTAACGCTGCCTGACGCATGGTGAAGGGGCGTTAACGAATCGCCGCCGCGGTCTTGCGGCGTCTATCAACCCGGGAAGCCCATGGCGTTCAGCCTGTCAGCCCTGTTCAGATCCGCCCGCCGCGCGCCGCAATGGCGCTCGGGGCCGGGCGATCCTGTGCTGGCCGTGGCCGGGGATGGGGAAATTCTGGCCGCCACGGACGGGGCCGAAGATCTGATTTCCGCCGAAGGCGGCCTTGGCGGCCGCTCGCTTCTTGATTTTGTCGCCCGTGAAGACCGGGCGGCCCTGAAAGACGCCCTTGGCAAGGCCGCTGCGGCGCCGAAGGGGGCCGCCGCCGGACGCATCGCCCTGCGCCTCACCCGCCCTGGCGGACCGGCGCCGTTTGTGGAGCTGCATCTCGCCCGCGACCAGGAGCGAATCAATGTCCTGATCCGCGAGCGCGGGCCGGAGCTTGCTGCGGTTCGCGGCGGGCGCGCCGCACCGGCGTCTGCCGCCGGAGAGGAATCAGAGGCGAAATCAGGTGCTGGGGTCTCGCCGGAGCTGCTCGCCGATCTCGGTCATGAGTTGAAAACGCCCCTCAATGCGATTCTCGGTTTCGCCGACGCCATGAAGGAGGAATCCTTCGGGCCGCTCGGCCACGAGAAATACCGCGAATATGTGGGCCACATTAAATCTTCCGGCGGCCATCTCGCCGATCTCATCGCCTCGATCCTGGACCGGGCGAAGATTGACGCCGGCCGCTACAAGCTGACGCCGGCGCTGGCCGAGCCGGGCGCGCTGGCCCGCGACTGCGCCGAGATGGTGCGCGGCGAAACGGAAAAGGCGGGGCTCGCCCTGCGCGTCGACATTGCGCCGGGCCTTTCCGAAACCATGCTCGACGCCCGTGCGGTCAAACAGATTCTTATCAATCTGCTCACCAACGCGGTGAAGTTCACCGCCGCGGGCGAAATTGCACTTAGTGTCAAGGAAGTGGAGCGGACGGTTGTTTTTGAAGTGTCCGACACTGGCGTTGGCATGAGCCAGATGGCGCTGGCGCGCCTCGGCGAGCGTTTCACCGGTCTCCACAAAAGCGGCGTGCGCGGAACGCCGGGCGCCGGGCTCGGTCTGTCGCTCTCTTTTTCGCTGGCGAAGCTTCATGGCGGCGCACTCGATCTCGCTTCCGCGCCGGGCGAAGGCACGACCGCGAGCTTGCGCTTGCCGGTCGCGAAAAGTCTCGGCGAATTGTCGGGGGCGGGGCTCGCCGTTTCCAGCGACATTCAAAGCCAGCTCGATCGCGTCGCGCAGTTTCGTAAGGAACGCACCGATCCGAAAAACGGCCGCAGCGCCGCCTGACGGACTTTAACGTCCGCTTAACTTCCTTTGCGAATCCTTAATAGGCGCGCTTTCTTTTGCGTTGTGCATTGCCGCATTCATTCATTTTTTAACACTGCGCAGGCTAATTTAGCCCGCCATTCATGGCGGGGAGACGTAGTCTGAGCATGAAGAGTTGGGTTGACGCTTACGAGCGCTTTTTGCGCATTACGGACATCGGCAGTCCGGTCCTTGCGGCGCGTATGCGCTCGGTCTGGATTATCGGCCTGATGGTCGCTGTCACCCAGGTCTGCAATCTGGTCATCATGGGATTCAGCTATGGCCGCTGGACCTATGACCACACCATCGCCTCTATCGCGATTGTCGCGGTTATCGTTTCGATGCAGCTCGTGCGCTGGTACAAGAACGAAGCTTTTTACGCGATGTTTTACGGCTTGCTGCTGATTGGCGCCGTTCTTGG
>JAUIEG010000346.1 GCA_030428745.1 Alphaproteobacteria bacterium | reverse complement strand
TGCTGAAAAGATATCGGCTGATGAAACGGGCGTGTGTGTTGGTCTCGGCGCTGATTTGTCGGAAAGCGACGGCCCTGAAAAACTGGCCGGGGATCTCGCGGGGCGGGAGGCGTCGCTCCACATCTTAGTGAACAACGCCGGCGCCGGAGGGGCGGCTTCATTGCCGGATGTGTCCGTTGAGGCGTGGGACACCGTCATGAATGTAAATCTGCGCGCGCCTTTCTTCCTTGTGCAGAAATTATTACCCCTGCTGGAAAAGGGCGCCAGCGCGGCGGACCCGGCTCGCGTCATCAATCTGGGGTCAATTGGCGGGCTTCATATTCCTAACTGGGATGCGTTTCCCTATGGCGCATCAAAAGCTGGCGTCCATCATCTCACCCGGGCTTTAACCAAGCGCCTTGGCGGCAAGAAAATAACCGTGAACGCCATCGCGCCGGGGCCCTTTCCATCGAGGCTGACGGATACCGGATCGGACGCCGTTAAGAAAAGCGTCGCGACTTATGTGCCGCTCGGCCGTCCTGGCGAGCCCGATGACATCGAAGGTCTTGTTGTCTTTCTGTCGTCCCGCGCCGGCGCATATGTGAATGGCTGCACCATCCCCCTTGATGGCGGCTATATCGCCGCCCTTTAAAATACCTTCAGTCCGCGCGGACGCCGCCATGCGCCGCTAAGAGCGCGGGAGAGGAAGAAGCGTCTCCCGACATCTTTGCGACAAATCGTGGCTCCGTTTCAGGCAAGTTGAAAAACGCCGTGCTGAATACCTTGTCCTTAGAACAAAAAACTACAAATGACGGATGGGGAGATGAAGATTGAATCATTCCGTTGGGGCTTTGGTGTGATCGTTGCTCTGGGCGCGTGATTTTGCGTCTGGCGCGTTTGGGTCTGCGATAAAAGAGCTCATTTATTTCAGTCGGCCCGTTTCCTCCCGTGGGTGGTCGGCCGCCATCCCAGCCGGATTGAAGGTTAATCGCCTAAGCCGGTCTGGGGTGGCGACATTTCGATGGAGCTTCGAAGGGGCGCTTTATGGCGATTGCATTGTTTGACACACATGCACACCTGATTTCAGATGATTGGGACACCTATCGTCCGAAAGCGCTGACGCCGGATTTGCCAACGCCGGAACGGCCGAACTATTCCGTAACCGTTGATTCGCTGATCGAGATGATGGACGCGAATAATGTGGAGCGGGCCTGTCTTGTTCAGCGCGGCCATGTCTATGGCTATGACAACAGTTACATCATCGACTCGGCCGCCAGGCATCCCAAGCGTTTGCATCCTGTGGTGATCCTGGACACCCAGGATCCGAAGACGCCTGACGTTTATCGCGGCATGGTGCGAAACGATGGCGTGTGCGGGTTCCGCATGGCGCATACGCGTCCCTGGATTCTGGACACGGCCTGGATGAGCTCGCCCGCAGCCATGGACGTCTGGAAGGCGTGCGCCGACCTCGGCACGCCGATGACCATCATCTTCTACCAGAAGCAGCTTTCCTACAATTTGCCGCTTTTAAAGATCATCGCCGGGCAATTTCCGGATCTGCCGATCATCATCGATCATGGCGGCATGCCCTATGGCATGACTCAGGTCGAAGTGGGTTACGCCGAGGAGGATGGAGAGGAGGTGGTCATGCCGCCGCCGCCGGATTTCGGCATTGATCAAACAATCAAGATTTTTGAGGATGTCCCGAATATCTATTTCAAGTTCACTGAGATCAACATCGAACGTCTGACCGCGGAGAATATCCGGCCAGCCAGAATTGTCCGGCGTCTGGTCGATAGTTTCGGCCCGGATCGGATTGTCTGGGGGTCGGACATCGGCCAGAGCATGCTTTGGTCCTACGAGGAAAAAACTGAAATGGCCCGCCGCGCGGCTGACTTTTTGTCAGAAGATGAAACGAGAAAGTTCCTGCGCGACAACGCCGTACGGATATTCAATCATGTCGGTTGAGGTTTCACTCGGTTGATTGGAACAACTGCAGGTTAGCGGCGCATCACGCCAGGCCGGTTCTTTCACGCTGGAGATTAGCGATGTTAAAATGTGGGTATGCGGAAGATGGCGAAACCTGAAATTCATATCTGTTAATGAAATCCCACACAAAATTTTGATCCGATTGGATCAAGCCGGGTTTCCGCAGCTCGGTTACCAGTTCTGACAATTACAACAATTGCGTCCATGAGAAGGGGTAGGAAATGTTAAAGACACTTACAATGGCGTCCATCTCGACGGCGGCCTTGCTGACGGCGCAGGGCGCCTATGCACAAACGGGCGAGAACGGGCGAGAGCGAGACCAGATCGTCGTTACGGCGACCAAGGTCGAAACCAATCTTCAAGAAACGCCGATTGCGATCACGGCGGTGACATCTGAAACGCTGGCCGAGCGGGGGCTCACAACGACGGCGGATCTCGGTAAAATCGTGCCGAACGCCGACTTCCAGAAGGCGCAGGGCATTTATGGTCCGGCCGTAACCGTTTTCTTGCGCGGCATCGGTCAGCATGACCCGCAGCTCAATGGCGAACCGGCGGCCGCCTTTTACATCGACGATGTCTATTATCCGCATTTGTTCGGATCGCAGTTCGACCTGCTTGATCTCGATCACGTCGAGGTTCTTCGCGGCCCTCAAGGAACGCTGTTTGGACGGAACGCAATCGCCGGCGCCGTTAACCTCGTCAGCAAAAAGCCGAGCTTGACGGAAGCGAGCGCTTCAATCGATGCGACCATGGGCGCTTATGGGCGCCGCGACTTCAGGGCTTCTTTCAGCGTTCCCGTAACCGACACGCTTGCCGTCGCCGTCACGGCGCTTTCGAAAAAGCGTGAAGGCTATCAGGAGATGATCGACTTCACCTGTCAAAT
Source organism: Alphaproteobacteria bacterium (assembly GCA_030428745.1). Classification (GTDB taxonomy): domain Bacteria; phylum Pseudomonadota; class Alphaproteobacteria; order Caulobacterales; family Parvularculaceae; genus Hyphococcus. The sequence continues at coordinate 1,166 of JAUIEG010000346.1, read as the reverse complement.
GTACCTGAACGGCACGCCCGAGCTTGCCGGTTCGTTCCCGTTCCAGACGCCGGAGACGACCTTCGCCGGCGGCAGTTCGCCTGACAATTGCGTCATCGATCATCTCGGCGGCGAAGACACCCGCGCCATTCGCGGGTCTGTTTACTGGGAGCCGACGGACCGTCTGTCGATTTCTCTCAGCGCCGACTACATGGATCAGAATGACGAAATTCCGGCCGAGTATATTATCGATACGGACTATGCTCAGACGCAATCGCGTCCGAACTTCGTCACGGCGTTCGACCAGTTCTCGGTCGCTGGCGATCCCCCCTTCCAGTGGGACGAGCGTTTCGAAACCGGCGATCCCTACAAGACCTACGATAACTATTGCGACCCGTTCCCGGCAGGCACGCTGATCCCTGGCAACAGTTACTATAACGGTTCTGTCTTCAAGGGCGGGAAATGTTACGGCAATACGGTGCCGCTCACGAACTGGGGTTTCCAGGGCAAGGCCGTCTACGGCATCACTGATAGCATCGACTTCTCGCTGATCGGCGGCTATCGCGAGTTGCAGCTGGCCTTCGGCGCGGCGTCAGACGGCACACCGCTCAACGACTCGATCATCTATCATTCGTTCGATGAAACTCACTGGAGCGGTGAAGCTCGTTTTACCGGCCAGCATGACTGGATCGACTGGGTCGCCGGCTTCTTCTACTACAAAGGCGATGCGTATCACCTCGGCCAGCCGCAAGGCGTTCGCGCCGGTACGCAGCGTTTCCAGGTGGACACCTATGAGCCGACTGCGTGGGCAGGCTACGGAAATGTCGTCATCCACCTTCTCGATAACCGCTTGAACCTGACGGGCGGCGTGCGTCGTTCCGACGACGAGAAGTTCGTCGACTTTAACAGCTATACGGATGCTACGCCTCCAGGTCAGACCACGTTCGTTGCGTCTGCGGCGAGCACCATCTTTGATGTGACGATCGCGACGGATCGTTGGGACTGGAAAGCCGGCATCGACTATCGTTTCACCGATCAGTTCATGATGTACGCCTCAGCCGGCACTGGCTACCGTCTGCCGGGCTTCAATGTGCGTCCGTCACAGCCGGGCCAGGAAGGGCAAACGCCGGGCGAAGCGCTGCGCAGCTATGAGCTTGGCTTCAAGTCCGAGAGTTTTGACAACCGTT
>JAUIEG010000345.1 GCA_030428745.1 Alphaproteobacteria bacterium | reverse complement strand
GGATGGGTGAGATCGACGTCGCGGAAATAGATCATCTTGTGATGAAATAGCGCGTCCTCGATCTCCGCGAATTGCGCATCGGACATGTTCGCGAAATCGGCGCCCCTGATTTCTGCGCCCATGGCGGCGGCGAGTGGGTGCGCGGTGACGGTCTTGTAATCGCGCGCGTGATTGTCGAACTGGCCAGTGGGGTGGATGAGCATGGGGCTTCCTCAATATAACCCAGCCATTTTCGCCGGATTTTGTCACTTCGCAATGCGGCATGGCGAACCGGGAAGGGCGCGAGGGCGAATTGCGGGCCCGGCGGAGCTGGGCTAGTTTCGCCGCAAACGGGGCGCGCTAAGGCGATCCTGCGACAGGGGATGTGAATAATGAAAGAGGCCTTGCGATTTTCAGTCATGGGCGAAGACGACAATGTCTATGAGGTGTCGATCGAGCGCGACTGCGACGATCTTGGCAATCTCCAGGCGACATGCAGTTGCGGCAAGGCGCTGGAGGGAGAAATCTGCTCCCACCGCTTTGAAATCCTGGAAGGCGGCACCGCCAATATCGTCTCCGAAAATCTCGACGATGTGCATGCGTTGCGCAAATGGATTCGCGGTTCTGACATCGAGGTCGCCATGCAGGAGCTTTCCAAGGCGAAGACCGAATTGATGCTTGCCCATGAAAAGGTCGCCCGATGCCGGGCGCTCCTCGCCAAGCGGATGCTGGACTAGCCGTTCGTTGCTGGAAAGTGGGCGGTAAGGCGGGAGGTCGTTTTGGATATGGTCTCTCCCGCTACTCACCATGGTGCCGCGCGATGTCTTCCTCGCTGAAGCGCAGGAAACGGGCGGCGTTGTTATAAAAAATATCGCGCTTTTGTTCCTTCGTCAGGAACGGCGCCTTCTCGATGGTTTCAATCGCGATCGGAATCGCATCCGGCCAGATCATCTGATCGGAGCCAAAAAGGATGCGCTTGGAAAAGCCGGCATCCACAAACCGTTTCAACTGGTCGTAAAAATGCGCGCGGGGAAACCCCCAGTTATTCTGCGCCACATCGATGTAAACCCGCGGATAGGAATAAAGGATCGCGATCATCTCCTCGACCATGGGCGATCCGTAATGCATGACGTAAATCCGCAGCTTCGGATATTTGATGAGCAGCGGTTCGAGATCGAGCGGGTTGCCCATGCGCACCTGATAGAGGCTGCCCGGCATGACGCTGGCGCCGCCCGGGGGGCCTTCGCCGAGATGAACGCCAACCGGCACGTCGAGTTCCTCAGCCAGCGCGAAATAGTCGTCGAGCCGTTCGGCCGTCAGCAATTCGCCGTCATATTGTGGGCTGACCTCCGCAAAGACCCTGATCCGGCCATCATCGATCGCGGATTTAAGCGCATTGAAATTGAGGCGCGCCACATCGCTTGGGTCGATAGCGGGCAGGAAGCGGCCCGGCGCCGCCTCCATCCAGGCGGTCTGCCAGGCGAGGCTGCTCGCCAGATCGTCGCCTTCGGAGTCGATGACGCCGTAAATGTTGTAGCGCTCCATCATCTTCGTTGTGCGGCGAATGTTATCTTCAAGGGAGGCGGCGGACATGATCGGCGCAGGGCAAACCGCCGTCATCTGCACCGTCGCTTCCTCGCGCGGATCGACGGGCGGAAATTCCACCGGCCCGTTATTGGCGCAGACCGTCTGCGGGCCGCCATAATCGTCCGGCGTGCTCGCATGCATATGCATGTCGATGATGGGCGGGCGGGCTTTCGCACTGGCGGGGTTCAGGCAAAGGCCCGCGAGAGCGCAGGCGGCGGTGATCCGTTTGAACATTCTTCTCCCCTCGAACGTTGTCATCGCATCCTACCAGAATCCGCAAGTAGGCTCCAACAACCTCGCCACAGATCATCGTCACCGCGCCTCCTGCGAGGCCGAGTGGATAAGGGGGGAGAGGCGGCGCGGAACGCGAAACATCCTCATCGCTTTAGGTAAGCATATGGACGCATCGCGTCCCGCACCAGCGGCGTTATTCTGCATCGGCGGGCCCGGCCGTAATCATGACCGCCGGAGGGTTTTACGCCCCAGACGTTGAGCCATGAGAAAGCCCGGGCTCTGCGACCGGCGAGGCCCGCCTCTTTCCGTTATGCGGGGGCCGCCCGAAGGGGCGAACCGCCAAGAGACGAGGGCTCACGCGCCGCATCCGGACCGAAAGGAAACGGCAGGCCTTCCGCCTCTCCATGTCCGGATAGCGCGTACTATAAGGCCAAAAGAAAAGTGGTGAAATTTTATTCACGGGGTGGAAATGGCCTTATACTGTCGCGCGCCCCCTGCGGTCCCCCGTCACCTCAATCGCTCCGACGCTAGCCCCCGTCATCCCGTGCGCGGCGCGGCATAAAATGACGCGCTGCAGACACGGGATCGCTCGACGCCCCAGATTTACCAGGGCAGCTGTTGCGCCCTGGGCCGACATCATAAAAACTGTAATTCCTCTGCAAAGAGTTTTGTCGGCGGATGCGGAGCGAGTGGCATGGGGGAGATGCACATGACTTTAATGAGATTGGGGATACTGGCGTTTGTTTGCTTCGCCTCGGTGCATGGCAATGCGCAAGCCAAAAGCAGGTATCACGGCCCGGTGATCGACATGCATCTCCACGCCTATGTGGAGGAGATTCCCGCCGCTCTCTGTATTCCGTGGATCACGCAGTTTCCGGCCTGGGACACGCGCGAGGAATGGAACGACCTCTGGATAAAGTCGATGGTCGAGCCGCCCTGCGACGATCCCATTTGGGCGGCGTCGCCTGTGGATGACGCGCTCATGAAGGCGACAATCGCGGCGATGGAAGAGCGCAATGTCATCGGCGTCCTCAGCGGCGCGCCGGAGGAAACCCGGCGCTGGCGCGACGCGGCGCCCGAGCGGTTTTTGCCGAGCCTCGAATTCAGGATCGGCCGGGACAATAAGACGCCGGAGGAAATCCGCGCCTTGCTCGAAAACGGAGATTTCGTCGCGCTTGGGGAGATATCGAACCAATATGGCGGCGTCGCGCCCGATGACGAACGCATGGAGCCGTTCTGGGCGCTCGCCGAAGAGCTCGACATTCCCGTCGCCATCCATATGGGCGACGGCACGGTGGGCACGGCCTATCTGGCGTTTCCGGGCGCCGACGGCTATCGCGCGAAGCTGTCGAACCCGTACCTCCTTGAGGAGGTGCTGATCCGTCACCCGCGCCTGCGCGTTTCGGTGATGCATTATGGCGCGCCGCTGGTCGATGAAATGATCGCCATGCTCGCTTCCCATCCGCAGGTCTATATCGATATCGGCGGCATGCAGTGGTATTACCCGCGCGCGTTCTTTTACGAGCATTTGCGCAAATTCGTGGACGCCGGTTTCGGCAAACGGATCATGTTCGGGTCCGACCAGGGCGAATGGCCCGGCGTCATCGGCCCCGCCATCGACATTATCGACGAGGCGCCGTTTCTGACCAAGGAACAGAAGGCCGATATTTTCTACAACAACGCCGCGCGATTCCTGCGCTTTAGCGAGGATGAGATTGAAGCCCATCACGAGATGGCGCAGTAAGGAAACGCCGGGCCGTTTTCGCAAGGCGGGCTTTAGAAGGGAAACGAACAATGAACCGGATCACCGATCTCATCGGCAAGGCGCTCCTTAACCGCTATCTCGTCGGCGGCTTCGTGCTCGCGATCGTCGCCCTGACCCTGACCGTCGATATTCTCGGCCTGGTGCATCCGTGTCCCTATTGCCGGACGCAGCGCGCCGCCCTCGGCATTCTTTCGCTCATCCTGATGTCGCCCTGGCGGGAGGCGCTGTTCCTGCGCTTCTTCGCCGTGCTCTTCGGCGTTTACGGGCTCGTCGTCGGCATCATGCAGAACTTCAACCACGTCAAGAAGATCAACAGCGGCGAGTTCGACTGGGCGGCGCTCACCTTTGACCATCCGTGGATCCTCTCCGGCCTCGCGGTCACCGCGCTCGTCTGGCTCCTTTTCCTCATCCTCGGCCTGCCGAAGCTGCTCGCTGCGGCCAAATAGGGTTGTCGCCACGGGA
>JAUIEG010000344.1 GCA_030428745.1 Alphaproteobacteria bacterium | reverse complement strand
GGATCTCATGCGTAAATTATGGTCCGAACATGCGGTCACGATTGAGCTTGCCGCGGAAACGGGCGGCGTCATTGTCGGCTATTGCGCCTTTACGCCTGTGAGCTGCAAGCCTGACCTTGATGGTTTGCTGCTGGGTCTTGGCCCGCTCGCCGTCGCGCCGGACCATCAACGCCAGGGCGTTGGCGCGGCCCTGGTGGAAAAAGGGCTGGAGCTTTGCAGGAAACACAATGCAAGGCTGATCGCCGTTCTCGGCGACCCGAATTATTATTCACGGTTCGGCTTTGAACCCGCAGCGAAACGCAAAATGACATGGGCCGGTTTCGACGCTGGTGACGCCTTTCGTATTATCGTCCAGGCGGAAGATGATTTTGGCGGCGTTGCGCCCGATGATGTCCGCACCATCCACTATCATCCCGCTTTCGACATGGTGAGCTAATGTTCAAAAAAATCCTGATCGCCAATCGCGGGGAAATCGCCGTCCGAGTCGCAAAAACAGCGCGACGCATGGGGGTTGCGACGGTCGCTGTCTATTCCGACGCCGACAGGAATGCGCCTCATGTGAGGGCCTGCGACGAAGCCGTGCATATCGGCCCTTCCGCAGCAGCGGAAAGTTATTTGCGTGCGGAAAAAATCATTGACGCCTGCAAAAAGACGGGCGCCGAAGCGGTGCATCCCGGTTACGGCTTTCTGTCTGAAAACGCTGGGTTTGCTGACGCGCTCGACACAGCCGGAATCACTTTCATCGGCCCGACGGCGGAGACGATCCGCGCCATGGGATCGAAATCAGCGGCGAAAGACCTGATGGAAGCGGCGAAGGTACCGACAACGCCCGGCTATCAAGGCGAAGATCAGTCCGTTGCGACCTTCAAGCGTGAAGCCGAACGCATCGGCTATCCTGTGCTGCTGAAAGCCACGGCCGGCGGCGGCGGCAAGGGCATGCGCATGGTCGCGAAGGAAGGTGATCTTGAAGACGCGCTTGTCTCCGCGCAACGCGAAGCGAAATCCGCCTTCGGCGACGACCGCTTTTTGATTGAAAAATATGTGACGCGCGCACGCCATGTGGAGGTGCAGATTTTTGGCGACGGCCAAGGCGAGGTCGTCCACATGTTCGAGCGCGATTGTTCCGTGCAGCGCCGTCACCAGAAAGTCATTGAAGAGGCCCCGGCGCCGGATCTGCCCGCCAAGACCCGTGCGGCCCTTTTGAAGGCGGGCGTCGACGCCGGCAAAGCCGTCAATTATCGCGGCGCCGGCACGGTCGAGTTTCTGTACGACGCCGACAATGACGCCGTCTATTTCATGGAAATGAATACCCGCCTTCAGGTCGAGCATCCGGTTTCGGAGATGATCACCGGGCTCGACTTTGTGGAATGGCAGTTGCGCATCGCTGCGGGCGAAGGCTTGCCCCTGACGCAAGACCAGATTTCCGAAAATGGCCATGCTTTCGAGGCGCGGCTTTACGCGGAAAATCCTAACCAGAATTTTGCACCATCCATTGGGACACTGACGACGCTTCGTCTTCCTTCTGAAACCGCGCGCATTGATAGCGGCGTCGAAGAGCGACAGGAGATCACGCCTTTCTACGATCCGATGATCGCCAAGGTCGTCACCTATGGGCAAAGCCGCGAAGAGGCGCTAGGCGCCATGCGTGCGGCTGTGTCAGAAACGCGGGTCGCCGGATTAGAGACAAACGCGGCGTTCCTTTATGCGCTTGCCGCCGAACCAGCCTTCATCAAGGGCGACGTCTCGACGAAATTCATTGAGGAGCATGAAGACGCGCTCTTTGCGCAAACGCCCGCCGGCCCGAAGCAGTGGGCGGCGGCGGCGCTCTGGAAACGTGGGGATACGTTGAGCGATGATAACGATCCCTGGGATGCACTAACCGGGTTCCGCCTCAACCGTCCGCGCCATGAAGTGATCTGGCTGGAGCATGAAGGCCATCCGGCGATCCTGCGTCTTTCCAAATCGGGCGAAGCGTTTCACGCAACGCTGGAGCCGGACGCCTCCGCCGCTGCGCGGCGTGAGGGAAGAGAAGCGCTGCCGGCCATCGAGTTTTCCTTCTCCGGCGCAACAGGCAATGATGCGATGCGTCTTTGCGTCGATGGCGAGGATGTCACCGCTTTCGCCGCGCCCCATAATGACAAACTTCGCGTGTGGATCGGCGCGGACCATTGGGACATCGGCTTCCCTGACCCGCTCGCCGGTATTTCCGCCCATCATTCGAGTGAAGGCTCGTTGATCGCGCCCATGCCCGGCGTCGTGACACTCCTTTCCGCAAAACCGGGCGACGCCGTCGAGGCGGGCAAGCCGCTGCTGGTCATGGAAGCGATGAAAATGGAACACGCCATCAAGGCCCCTTTCGACGGCGTCATCAAAGCCTACAAATTCCAGCCCGGAGATCAAGTGAAGGATGGCGATTTGCTGGTTGAATTCGAGGAAAGCGCGTGAGCAACCCCATCACCCTTGTCGAAGTCGGCCCGCGCGACGGATTGCAGAATGAAAAGCAGACCGTCGACGCCGCTACGAAAGTAGAGTTGATCGAGCGGCTTGCGGCCTGCGGTTTCAAACATGTCGAGGGCGGGGCTTTCGTGTCGCCGAAATGGGTGCCGCAAATGGCGGCCTCCGACGAGGTGATGACAACCATTAAGCGCACTCCGGGCGTTTCCTACCCCGTGCTGACACCCAACATGAAGGGCTATGAGGGCGCGCGCGCCGCGAAGGCCGACACGGTCGCGGTCTTCGGCGCGGCGTCGGAAAGCTTTTCACAGAAAAACATCAACTGCTCTATCGCCGAAAGCCTGGAGCGCTTCAAACCGGTGATCGAAGCGGCGAAAGCGGATGGCGTTCGCGTGCGGGGGTACGTCTCCTGCGTTCTCGGATGCCCTTACGAAGGCAAAATCACACCTGAGCAAGTCGTCCCCGTCGCGAAGGCGCTTTACGACATGGGGTGCTATGAAATTTCTCTTGGCGACACCATTGGCGTCGGAACGCCAGAGGAAACCAAGGCGCTGATCCGCGCTGTCGCCGCAGAAATCCCCATCAACGCTCTCGCCGGTCATTTCCATGACACTTACGGACAGGCGCTGGCCAATATCTGGGCCGCCATCGGCGAAGGCGTAACCGTTTTCGACTGTTCCGTGTCGGGCCTTGGCGGCTGTCCCTATGCAACGGGCGCCAGCGGCAATGTGGCGAGCGAGGATGTGGTCTATTCCCTCGCCCGCTCCGGCTATGAGACCGGCGTCGATCTCGACGCGCTGATCGAGACAAGCGTCTGGATTTCCGAAATGCTTGGTCGCAAGCCGGGCTCCAAAGTGACGCTCGCCCGCAAAGGCGGTTAAGCTGCTTGTCTCAACCGGCTGATTTCGGCCGCGATCGCCTCAACGTGGCGCAAGTCGGTGCCGCAACAGCCGCCAAAAATTGTCAGCGACGGCACCAGACGCCGTAGGGCGGCGTTTTCCAATCCCAACTCGCCCGGATTGCCGTCATCCAGCGTCTCCGCATCGTCGAGTTCGGCGTGAGAACATTTCGAAGCGTTGGCGCGGACGCCTTTCAGCCGTGACAACCAGTGATCCCCCTCACGCAGCACCGACGTGAAGTGGGTCGGATGCGCGCAATTGATCATGTAATAGGCCGGCGCCTTACGCGCTTCGAAGTCGGTTTCCATGATCGCTTCGCCAAGAGGCTGGCCCGATGGCAAGCGCCCGTCCGTTTCCACGGTAAACGACACGGCGCAGGGCATACCCGCCGCCGCCGCCGCATTGGCGAAACCAATAGCTTCCGGTGTGTTGTTCATGGTGAGCGCGGAGATCATGTCCGCCGAGGTATCAGCGAAAATCTCGGCTTGAAACGAATGATAATTCTCCGCCTCTTGCACGGTCATCAGCTCACCAGCCCGATAGCCGTCGCCGCGCGGACCCATATTGGCCGATATGACGAAAGGCCGGTCGAGCGCTGATTCGTCGCGGACGTCTTCAACCAGCGCGATGGCGTCACGATTGACCGCTTCCAATCCGGCGCGCTCAAGCCCAAGCTTTGCGCCCCAGTC
>JAUIEG010000343.1 GCA_030428745.1 Alphaproteobacteria bacterium | reverse complement strand
AACCGTCGACAAAAATCTTCAATGTGGACGAGGACGACGGCAAGGAAGACCTCGCTCGCCGCGCCAATTTCGCCGAAGCCATGAATAATGTCGCCGAACGCCAGAAAGTGTTCGCCGGAGAACCCGAACACTTCTCTCTTGACGGTTCCTTCGCGCAGGGCGGCATTCTCTTCGGCCAGACGGAGATCGGCGCGACGGTGAAGCTCGACGGCGAAGACGTGATGGTCGATGATGACGGGCGTTTTCTTATCGGTTTCGGGCGGGACAGCGCCCTCACATCGCTGGTGGTGGTGACGCTTCCGGACGGCAGCGTGGAGCGCCGCTCCGTCGAAATTGAAGACCGCGATTTTCCGGTGCAGCGCATTGACGGCCTCGATCAATCCAAAGTCTCGGGCTTCACCGAAGAGCAGCTCGCGAAGATCGCCGCCGACAGCGCTCTTAAAAAAGCCGCCCGTAAGGACACTCAGCGTCTCGCCGATTGGTCTCTGGGCTTCGACTGGCCGGTGACGGGCCGCATCTCCGGCGTCTTCGGGTCCCAGCGCATTTTGAATGGTGAGCCGAAGCGGCCCCATTCGGGACTCGATATCGCCGCCCCGACCGGCACGCCCATCCGGGCGCCCGCGCCGGGCATTGTCCGCCTCGCGGAAGACGACATGTATTTTGAAGGCGGGCTCGTCCTCCTCGATCACGGCCACTGGCTCGAAAGCGCGTTCCTCCACATGTCCCGTATCGATGTGGAGCCGGGCCAGCGGGTGGAAAAGGGCGATATTATCGGCGCGGTGGGCGCAACCGGCCGGGTGACCGGGCCTCATCTCCACTGGTCCATGAAGTGGGCCGGGCGGCTTGTGGACCCGCAGCTGACCCTCGACCCCATGACGCCGGTCACGGCCTCCTCAGGCGGTCAATAGGTTTACGCTTTGTTATTGACAATCATTCTTAACTGACCCATCTTTAATGGGCCGGGCGGGATCTGTCGCCGGCGTTGATGGGATGCGGCGAAACCAGATGTATGTGTGTATCTGCAATGCGCTGAAAGACCGCCAGCTTGCGGCTGCAAGCCATGGCGCGCGCAATGTCGCCGAAGTCTTCCGCCGCTGCGGACGCCGCCCTCAGTGCGGCAAATGCCTGCCTGACGTCGCCCAGCTCATCGAGACGGTGCGCGACGAGGACGAAGGCGTTTCAAAACTCGCCGCCGAATAAAGTTCCAATTCATTGCGGATATTTTTCTGCGCGATTGATAGTCGGTTGCAAAGTTTATCCTTGGATGCGTGCGCCCGATCCTTATTCTGCGGCTAGTGAATCAACAGGAGAGAGCGCCCCATGAAAGGCGACCAAAAGGTTATCGATTATCTCAACAAGGCCCTGAAGCTCGAGCTGACGACGGTCAATCAGTATTTCCTGCATGCACGCATGTTCAAGGATTGGGGTTTCGCACGCCTTGCGAAAGTCGAGTATGACGAATCCATCGATGAGATGAAGCATGCGGATGAGCTGATCGAGCGCATCCTTTTCCTCGAGGGTCTTCCGAATGTTCAGGACCTCGACAAGGTTTATATCGGCGAAAATGTGAAAGAGGCGCTGGAATGCGACCTCAAGGCCGAGCAGCGCGCCCATCCGCTTTATAAAGAAGCGATCGCCTATTTCGAAAGCGTCAAGGATTATGTCTCGCGCGCGATTCTTGTGAAAATTCTGGAATCCGAAGAAGAGCATATCGATCATCTCGAAACCCAGCTTGGTCTGATCGACAAGGTTGGCGAGCAAAATTATCTCCAATCCCAAATGGACGGGGATGCCGACTGATGCGCCTTATTCTGGGTCTTGCCTTTTTCTTCCTGGCCGCCTGTGCAAGCGCCGGGCAGGGGGATGAGGCGGGCCCCGCCCCGGGTGACACCGGCGGGATTTGCGGCGGCATCGCCGGATTCCAATGCAGCGCCGAGGGCGAGTATTGCGCCATGGAGCTTGGCGCCTGCCAGGATATCGCCGACGCAGCGGGCGTGTGCAAAGCGAAGCCGCGAATCTGCACCATGGAATATCGCCCGGTTTGCGGATGCGACGGCAAGACCTATTCCAACGGTTGTTCCGCAGCCGCCGCGGGCGTCAATGTCACCTATGTCGGCATGTGCATGGACTGATCAATAAAGCTCTTTCGGCCAGCGCCGGTGGAACCACAGCCACTGGCCCGGATTTGCGCGAATTTGCGCTTCCAGCGCTTCATTGATCTTCACAGTTAAAGCTTCCACATCGGCGGCGACATCGCCCGTTGGAGTGAATTGCAACGGATCGTGCACCGTGAAACGGAAATGCGCGCCTTTAAGACGTTGAAGGCTGATCTGGACGAGGGGCGCATCATATTTGAGCGCCAGCCGCGCCGCCGCCGGCGCTGTCATGGCGGGAAGCCCCATGAAGGGAACCGAAATGCCGCTGTTCAGTTTCTGATCCACCAGCATGGCCAGCGAGCGGCCTTCTTTTAACGCGTCCACCAGCGCGCGCCCGCCGCGTTTCCCCTTAGGCACCTGGCGGCGCGACATAACGCGTCCGCGATGCTTGATAATATATTCATCCGTCAGCGGATTATTCGCCGCGCGATAGACGAAGCTGTAGTCGAGCCCCGCATGATGCAGGATCGACGGAACTAGCTCCCAATTGGCGAAATGCGGCGCGAAGAGGATGGCGGGGTTGTCGCTCGCAATGATGGCGTCGAGCTTTTCCTTGCCGACCATTTCGACGCGGCCATTGCTTTCAAACTCGCGCAGATAGGAAAGATGCGGAAACTCCGCGGCGGTGCGCGCCACATTCTCCCAGATGTCTTTGACGACGGTGTTGATTTTGGACTTCGGCCAGTCCGGATTGGCGAGGGCGAGGCTACGCTCCGCCTTGCGGGAGACCGGGCGAATGAGCGGCCCCACATGGCGCATGAATTTTCCCGCGACTGCGGAGGCGAGGTCGACGCCGAGCAATTTGAAAAAACCGGTGAGCGCCATAACGGCCGCAAGCTCGACCCGATGCAAGACCGTCACCGGCCGTTCCCGCCGCTCAGGCAGCGGGATTTCTTCTATGTCGCTTACGCTTTGCGCCATGGTCATTCCGCGCTCTCTCCCCCGCGGTCCTTGATAACGCTCATGAGGCGGCGCTTCAATGCAGGGGCGTCATCGACATGCATGCGCACCGGCAGGATGAGGAGGTCTTCGCGGAACTCGGCGGGGAGCTTCACCGCATCCTTTTCCGTGCAGATCAGCCGCGCTTTCTCGCGCTTTGCCTCTCGGGTGAGGAAGCGGAGCTCCGCCGGCGTGAAGCGATGATGATCAGGAAAACCGATCTGTTGAACGAGGTCGTAACCGGCCTCTTTGAGCGTTGTAAAAAATTTCTCCGGCCTGCCGATCCCGGCAAAGGCGATGACGCGTTCGGGCGCCGGCGCGTCGGGTTCTAACCAGGCGCAGAAATCGGCGCCGTTTTTCTCGCGCCCCATGGCGACCGTCACATGCGCGCGGGCTTTCGCATCGGCGAGCGGTTCGCGATACGGGCCCGCCGGGAAAAGCGCGGTCCCCTGCGTTTCGTTCTCCGCGCCGATCAACAGGATCGACAAATCTTTGTAGAGGCTCGGATTTTGAAATCCGTCATCCATGATGACCGCGTCTGCGCCTTTGCGGGCGGCGAGGGCTGCGCCGTCAGGGCGATTGCGGGAAACGATGGTCATGGCTTCTTTTGAGAGCAATAACGCCTCGTCCCCAACATCGTCTGCATCGTGACGGTCAGGATCGACGAGAACCGGTCCCTGTTCCGCCCCGCCATAGCCGCGCGTCAGAAACGCAGGATTGACGCCTTCTTCTTTCAAGAGCTGCGCGGCGAGGAGCGCGAATGGCGTTTTGCCGGTTCCGCCCAGCGTCGCATTGCCGATGCAGATAACGGGAATGCTTGCATGCGCCGGTTTTGTCAGCGCGAGGCGGGTTTTGTACCCCGCCTGATAGAGAAAGGCCGCCGGCGTCAGCGCCGCCCGGATGCTTCGCCCGGCAAGCGTCTCGCTGCGCCAGAACCACGGCGAAGACCGGGGT
>JAUIEG010000342.1 GCA_030428745.1 Alphaproteobacteria bacterium | reverse complement strand
CGCAGAACACCATCGATGTGGATGGCGACAAGGCCGCAACGCTGATGAAGCTGATCGACGCGCTGGAAGACAATGACGACGTCCAGAACGTCTACGCCAATTTCGAGATTTCCGACGAGGAAATGGAAAAACTCGCAGGCTGATCCGGCGCTTCTTCGCTGACCTTCAGATTGCTACGGAACGCCTGTCATTTGCGACAGCCGTGATGTCTTTCGTTAAACGCAATGTTTCCAATGATCATCGCGTAAGGGGTCGGTGACAAGACTCTGCGCGTAATTGCGCCGTTTACGCATCAGCGGCGAATGAGGGGCGGGATGCGCCGACCCCATGATCGACTAGGTGGATTTGCCCCGCGATTTCCGCTCACGGGGCTCAAGCCTCGCCCTGCGGCTGGGCCACACCTTCCGGATGTAGCCGCCCCCTCTTGGCTCGCGGCTTGCCACTGCCTCAAGGGGCTGGTAAAGGCGCGCTTTTCCAGCGTTCAGAGCCCCTTCGGCAAGGCGATCCTTATGAAAATCAACGGCAACGAAATCCGTCCCGGCAATGTCATCGAACATCAGGGCGGCCTGTGGGCGGCGGTCAAGGTGAACGCGGTGAAACCCGGCAAGGGCCCGGCCTATGCGCAGGTGGAGCTGAAAAACCTCGAAACCGGCTCAAAACTGAATGAGCGCTTTCGCGCCGCGGAAACCGTTGAGCGCGTGCGCCTCGAACAAAAAGACCACACCTATCTCTACGCAGAAGGCGACATGCTGGTCTTCATGGACACCGAAAGCTACGAACAGATCAACATCCCGAAAGACCTCATCGGCGATCGCGTCGCGTTTCTTCAGGACGGCATGAATGTCGTTGTGGAAAGCCATGAAGGCCGGTCCATCGGCGTGCAATTGCCGGAACAAGTGACGCTGGAAGTGGTGGAGACCGAACCCACGGTCAAAGGCCAGACAGCTTCATCCTCTTACAAGCCGGCCATTGCCGACAACGGTCTCAGGATCATGATCCCGCCTTATATGACCACGGGCGAAAAGATCATCGTCAACACCGAAACCATGGAATATGTGAAGCGCGCGGACTAGTCGTGAAAATCGTCAAGGAAACGCCTGACGAACTTACACTGTCTGACAGTCCCCGCCTTCTTCTATTTGCATTCTGGACGTTTGCGCTCGCCGCAATCGCTTTGGCGGTCGATGGGCTGCTCCAGAGCGATTACGGAAAAGTTCTTGCGGGTTCATTTGCCGCTGCCGTTCTGGGCTTTTTCGGCGCCTATGCAATAACCGCAACAACAGCTGCTTTCTCTACGAAGAGCGGCAGCGTGATCGTCACACGCAAAAGTCTATTATCGACGCGCGGCGAGGTATATCCCCTGACCGATTTGAAGGAAGCGCGGGTCCATTCCGCAAAGACTTCCAACGGACGAAACGTCTACGTCATTACGCTTGTCTTTGAGAAAACTAAGATTTCCGACATTCAACAGATCTCGGATACCCACAAAATGAATGTCAAAGATATTCGGGGCGTAGCAGGATTTACGGACACGGAGTTTCCATTGCTTAACTACGCAGAGAGCACCGGAAAGAAAAACAAAACCGCGCTGGCGGCAAGAATAACTGCCTGGATCACCGCTTCACATAAACCGGGGTCAACACCGAAACCATGGAATATGTGAACCGCGCGGAATAACCTTCCGAAGCTCCTCACGCCAATCCGATAACATTTCTGTGATCCGCGCGCCGAGCCGTGCGGATTGCGCGCCGAAGCGAAGGCGGCGCGTTGCCCGCGCACGCGCTATGTGCGCTTGTGCGCAATAGACAGGGGTTTTTCCAAAAATCAGAGGGTGATGATAATGACGAAAACAAAGGGGTTATTCGCCAGAGCGCTAATGCTCGCCGCGTCCGGGCTGACGCTGACGACAGCCGCCATGGCCGGAGAGCAAGAGGATGCGCTAATCGCGAAAGTCGTCAGCGCCTATGGCGGCGACCAGCTGAGAAATGCGCGCTCGTTACGGTTTCAGGTGGAAAGCAAGAGCGCCTTTCCGGGACAGGGCTATACATCCGATTATGTCGAGTTCACGCCCCTGAAACAGGATGCGCAATTTGACTTCGCCAATGATCGCGCAAGCATAGAAGCGTGGTCGTCGAATTATAATTTCTCATTCCATACGCGCACCGTTTCCGTTGACGACGATATTGTCGCGATCAATTACATCGCGGGAAACTATCAGCCGGCGGCGAGCCCGGATTATTACACGGCGTTCGGCCCGATGATCCGCTCAACCGACACGCTGCTCGCTTATGAGCTGGCTAACCGCGCGGACACCGCAGAATATCAGGGCGAACGGCCTTATCTCGGCCGTCCGCATGACCTGATCACCTTCGAAATCCCGAACTCGCCGCCGCTCACCCTTTATGTGGACGCCGAAAGCGGCTGGATCTCGAAAATGAGCCGGGAAACGGGTTTCGGCCCGTTGAGCTATCAATACAGCAATCACGCGAAAACAAAGGGCGTCGGTTATGGCCGGGATTTTGAATTCTTTGTAGGCGAAGACGCCAATATCGTCAGCCTGACACAAACGCTCTCGGTCAACACCGTGCGGCCTTCCACCTTCAGGATCGATCGCGACATTGTTGAAGAACCGGCGCGCGTCGACACTTCGGAAATGACGGTGGATGAGATCGCCGACGGCGTGCACCTCGCCGGAACGGGCAACGCCTACACCATGTTTGTCGATGCGGGCGACCATATTATCGGCGTTGGCGGCTATGCCGGGCTGTCCGACCGCTTCGACGCCTATAAGGAAGCCGCCGGGAGCGACAAGCCATTGAGATACCAGGTGGTCACCCATCATCATACGGATCATCTGGGCGGCATGGCTGATGCACTCGCGCTCGGCGCAACCTTCGTCACCCCGGCGAACGCCGTGGACAATCTCAACACCGCCGCCGGCGAAGACATTGCCGAAGACAGGTTGATGATCATCGATGGGTCGCTGACGCTTGGGCCTGTCGAAATCTACGACGTCGCCACGAACCACGCGGAAAGCTATGCGCTGGCTTATGTGCCGGCTGGCGGCGTTGCGTTTCAGGCCGACCATTATAACAGGCTCTATGAAGACGCGCCTTCCGCGGCTGGCCTCGGCGCGGTGAAGTTGAAAGAGGCTATTGACGGGCTTGGCGTTGACGTCAGCACGCTCTTGTCAGCGCATGGCCGCGCGCCAATTCCGTGGGCGGCTTTTGAGGCTGCGGTCGCGGCCTATAATCCCGACCCATGCCCCTCGGGCCGCGCGATCTGCAGTTAAGGCAGAAACGAAAGGCGCACGGTCGTGGGCTGTGCGCCTTTTCTCTTTGTCGCGGCTTATTCCTGATCCATCACCAGAAACAAATGCCGGACGCCGGTCGACAAAACCGCCGGATAAATGCTGGCATGGGTTTCGTCGTCAAAGACTCGCGTTTCGAGCACAAGATTCGGGTCGTCATGCGCCGCTAAAGATCCGGCGAAGGCGTTCAGGTCCGACACCATGGCGTAGGAGCGCTCAGGCTGCTCCTCCCAGGAGCCGACGCCCATATAGACATAGGTTTTGCGGGCGAAAGGTTTAGCTTGTTGCGCCGCCGCCAGCATCATCTTGTCATTGTACCAGAGTGACGGGCTGACAAGGATATAGCGGTTGAACAGCTCCGGCCGTTCAAGCAGCAGCCAGGCGCCGAACAGCCCGCCATAGGAGTGACCGATATAGACACGCTCCGATGTGTCGACGCGGTACCGCTCTTCCATCAGCGGCAAGAGTTCATCCGCAATGACATCGGCAAAGGCCGGCCCGCCGCTGGACACTTTCTGATAGGCCGGCCCATAGCCGCCTTCGAGTGTGTGCGCTGGCGTGTAATCGCGCGTGCGGTTGAGGCGATAAGCGTCTGTGTCTTGCGCGTCGTAAGTGTAGCCGATGGAGACGATAATCATCTCCGGCGCCTGTCTGCGCTGCGCCAGATGCTGCACATGGTTTGAGGCGACAGCGAACTGGTAGTCGGCGTCGAGCGTCACCATCAGTGGATATTTTTTATCGCTCT
>JAUIEG010000341.1 GCA_030428745.1 Alphaproteobacteria bacterium | reverse complement strand
TATTAATCATTTTGAGGCCGCCGCCATGATCACGCTGAAACAGCTGCAATGTCTCCTCGCAGTCGAAGAAACGGCGCATTTTCGCCGCGCCGCCGAGCGCCTCGGCATGACGCAACCATCGTTGAGCGTTCAGGTGCAAAATCTTGAGACGGAGCTTGAGCTTCGCCTTGCCGAGCGCAGCCGGTCGGGTGTCGTTTTGACGCCTGCCGGGCGGGAGGTGGCGCAGCGGGCGCGTCGCATCATGAATGAGGTTCAAGGCGTCTCCGATTTTGCCGCGAGCGCCCAGCAGGGGCTTGCCGGCGTCATGCGTCTTGGGTCGAAACCAACGCTCGGCCCCTATCTCTTGCCCCAGGTTGTGGCGGCGCTCCACCGGTCTCACAAAGACCTGCGGTTATATGTGCGTGAAAGCGAGCCGCGTTTGCTGGAAGAAGAACTTGGGCGCGGCGTTCACGACATGGTGCTGACGCAACTGCCCGTCGCCAGCACGGAATTTGTCGCCGAGAAACTTTTTGACGAGCCGCTCTATCTTGCGCTGGCGCGTGATCACCCCTTGGTGAAAGAGAAAACCGTGTCGGTGTCGGCGCTTCGCGATCTCGATATTCTAGCGCTCAGCCCGAGCTATCATCTTTATGATCAGATTGCGTCGCTCTGCGACAGTTTCGGCGCCAATCTGGTGCGCGATTACGAGGGCACAAGTCTCGACGCTTTGCGCGTGATGGTGGGCATGGGCATGGGCGCGGCGTTCCTGCCGGCGCTTTATGTCCATTCGGAGCTGACGGCGCGAAGCGAGGTGGTGGTCAGAAAGCTGAAAGGCCGGACCATTACTCGCACTATCGGCCTTGTCTGGCGAAAAAGCGCCGGCCGCGCCGAGTCTTACCACGCTATCGCTGATGTCATCCGCGACGTCGCCTCGCGCCGTTTCAAGGATCTCTCCGTTTCCTAACGTGCGACAGTTTCGATAGGAAAATACGATCACCGAAAATGGTTTTGATCGCTTGTTGTTTCGGGCGCGCAGTCGCACATGACGCGTGCAAGAAACAAAACTGTTTGAAAAGGAGACCTGAAAATGTATCGCGCGACCGCCGCGAGCCTCATCGCCCTTCTGCTGACCGGTTATTTTAGCGCCATTGCGGCGTTTCTCTGAACCAAGCGCTCACCTTCCCCATCAGAGAAACGCAACTTGCGGCTCCGCCATAGCCCCCCTGGCGGAGCCGCTTTTATATGGTTGAATAGATTGAGGACGACGGAGTCGAAAATTTCAAACCGGCCCAGTTTGAAAAGAGAGCTCACAATAACCATCGCCCGCCGGACCTCACACACTGCGCTGTACGGGCCAGACGGGCGATGGCCGGCGCGGCGTTTCGGGAAGAACACCGCCGCGCCTGTCTCTGGAGTTCTGGTTACTCGGTGGACGCGAGCCGGGTCTGAAGCGCGCCCGGGCTGGTGGTGACGAAGGAGGCGATCACCGCGCGGGCTTCGTCGGCCGCGTCTTCGCTTGTTTTCTCGCCGTCTTCGACCGCCTTGGCGAGGTCGAGGATCGGCATATAGACGGCTTCGGGTTCGCCCTGGACCGTCAGGCCGAAGCTCTCGTTTTCCGCTTCGATCCGTGTCCACTCATCGCGCACGGCGGCCCAGAAGGTTTGCGTCGCCGCCCAGTAATCGTCGCCGATGGCGATCTCGAAATCGTCGAACTTTTTATAGGTGTTGACGCCGATTTCGCGGACCAGCGCGTGGGGCTCGCCGCCTTTCAGGACAAGCTTGGTGTTGTCCTGTTCATGCACCCAGCCGTCCGGCGTGATCGCATGGCGGTTGATGGCGTCGACGGCCTGATAGTCGTCGCGCTTCGTTGCGTCCCGGCGGGGCAGGGGGCGCCATTCGCGCGGCGGCGTCCATGCGGATACGCCGTCTTCATGGCGCCATTCCCCAACTGCGCCGTAACGCGGCGCGTCATCGACCTGATAAACGACCTGAGACCATTTGCCTTTGACGTCAGCGCTGGAGAGGTCGCGTGTCTCCCATGTGTTGCCGCCGACAAAGACGAGCACGCTTTCCGGTTCATAACGCCAGTCCTGGCGCCAGTGCTTCACCGGAAACTTGTCATCGCCGCCGACCACAAGAATATGCTGCAGGCTGATGAAGTCGCCTTCATCGGCAATGACGCGGACAATCTCATTGCCGCCGGAAAGCTTGCGGTCTTTCAACTCATAGCCTTCTTCGAAAGCGACGGTTTCAATGAAGTCAAAAGTGACGTGGTAATTCCCCGCCATGGCGAGGATTGCCCTCCTGTCCTTTTGAAAATTGTGGTCGGCTTCGAAATCAGCGGCGCGGTGGCTCGCCGTTGTCGCCGTGCTCTTGGTTTGCCCTGTGGTTTGCGCCGTAGAGGTGGCGCAGCCTCCAACACCCATGCCGAGTGTGGCGGCGGCGAGGCCCATAGCGGCGATGGCTCTAATCTTCATGACGTGTAGCTTCCCTGTGTCCGTGACTGACTGATGGCCCGGCGGTGTTGGTGGTGGGGCGGCGGGGTGGAAAACGGCGCCGCTCAATGCAACGCGCGGAACCGCTTTCCTCTCTCTCCCCCGTCGCCGGCATCCGCCGGGTCGGCTCTCCATTTCTTTTCATAATGCGAATGATTCTAAGTTGCAATCGCAATTAATGTCCCCTACACAACCGCAATTGAGAGTCATTCGCAACAAAATTGTGAGGAGTTACGGGGTTTATGCACGGCAAAAGCGAAAGAAATTGGCGGGGCGCGGCGGTTTGGCGCAGCGAGACAATGCGGGGCGCCGCGGCGGCGGCGCTCGCCATGGCGGGGCTCACGACCGGCGCGGCGGCGGATATGGCGGCGGCCGATCTTGACGAGATCACCGTCTATGCGACGCGCAATCCGATCCAGGCCTTTGACTATGCCGGGCAGGTCTCGGTCATCCCCAAGGACGTGATCGACGATTTCAATCCGTCGACGCTCGCCGATATTTTCGACGCGGTGCCGGGCGCGGCGATCGGCGGCGGGCCCCGCCGTTCGGGCATGACGCCGGATGTGCGCGGACTTTCAGGCGAGGGCGTGCTTATTCTTTTTGACGGCGCGCGCCAAAGCTATCTCTCCGGCCATGACGGCCGCTTCTTTGTGGATCCGGAACTTGTTCGCGCGGTTGAGGTGGTGCGGGGGCCCACATCGGCGCTTTACGGCTCAGGCGCGCTTGGCGGGGTGATCGCTGTACGGACGATTACCGCGGAAGACTTTCTCGATGAAGATGAGCGCGCCGGGATCAAAGTCTCCTCCGGCTATCAGAGCGTCAATGACGAATGGCGCGTCGGCGCGACGGGCGTTTGGCGAAGCGAAGACAATCGCGTCGATGTGGTCGGCAATTTCACGCTTCGCAACTCCAGCGACATTGACCTCGGCAGCGGCCTGACGCTGGAAGCTGACGATGAAATTCTGTCCTCGCTATTAAAGACGACCTTCCGCCCCACGGACGAGTGGACACTGTCCGCGTCATGGATGCGCTATGGCGGGAACAGCGTCGACCCCAACAACCCGCAAGGCAACAACCCCGCCGGGCCGGGCAATGAGAATGTCGACCGCGATATCGATTCGAACACGCTTCAAGGCGCGGTGAACTACAATCCGGCGACAGCGCTTATCGACGCCAATCTTGTCGGTTATTTCACCCGGAACACCGTGACGGAAGACGAGATCGACACGACGCGGACCGTGAGCCGCGAGGTGGAGACCTTCGGTCTTTCGCTCGATAACCGCTCGCGCTTTGAGGCGGGACCGGCGGCGCTTACTTTCACCTATGGCGGTGAGTTTTATCGCGACGAACAGGTCGGCCGCGACAACATGACGGCGGACATGACGCGCGGCGGGGTTCCTGACGCCACGGCGAAATTCTATGGCGCCTTCGCGCAAGCCGAGTTGTCTTTGGAAGGCCGTGTCGGCGTTTTCACGCTTGTGCCGGGCGTCAGATGGGACCGGTTTGAAAATGATGCGGTGGGAGAGCCCTCGACCAGAGACGAAGCGATCTCTCCGAAAGTCGGCGCTGCCTGGAAACCGGTTCCGCAACTCTTGG
>JAUIEG010000340.1 GCA_030428745.1 Alphaproteobacteria bacterium | reverse complement strand
GGGTTCTGTTTTTCATGACGCCGGTTCTGGCGCTCATTCTCGGGATGTTTTTAAGGCGCGGAGTTTTGCTGTTCGACCATCTGGTGCTGTCGTTCTATACGCATGCAGCAGGTTTTGCGGCGATCGGTCTAAGCCTCATTCTGGTGCAGTTCGGCGCGCCTTATATGGGCGTCGCCGCATTCGCGGCGCTCTCGATCTATTACATCGCTGTGTTGAAACGCGCTTACGGACGCGGCTGGATTAAAACAATATGGACAGCGATCATGTCCGGCGTGCTTTATCTGACGGTCTTGTTTTCGATCCTGGTTGCAATTCTCTCGAACATCGTCTGGCAGGCGACGGTGTGATTACGCGCCTGCTCCGCCGACGGTGATACGGTCGACCTTGATGGTCGGCTGGCCGACGCCGACCGGCACGCCCTGGCCCGCCTTGCCGCAAACGCCGATGCCCGGATCAAGTTTGAAGTCGTTGCCGATCATCGACACCTTGGTGAGGACGCTTGGTCCGTCGCCGATCAGGGCGGCGTTCTTGATCGGGGCGCCGACCTTGCCGTCTTTCACGCGATAGGCCTCGGTGCAGTTGAAAACGAATTTGCCTGACGTGATGTCCACCTGCCCGCCGGAGAAGTTCACGGCGTAAATGCCGTCCTTCACGCTGCGGAGGATTTCTTCCGGGTCCTTGTCGCCGGCTAGCATCATTGTGTTGGTCATGCGCGGCATCGGTTGGTGGGCGAAGCTTTCGCGCCGTCCGTTGCCGGTGGCTTTGGCGCCCATCAGGCGCGCATTGAGGCGGTCCTGCAGATAGCCTTTGAGGATGCCGTCCTCGATCAGCGTGGTGCGCGAGGTCGGCGTGCCTTCGTCATCGACGGTGAGGGAGCCGCGGCGTCCTGCAATCGTGCCGTCATCGACCACGGTGACGCCGGGCGCGGCGACGCGTTCGCCGATTCGGCCGGCGAAGGCGGAGGTGCCCTTGCGGTTGAAATCGCCTTCGAGCCCGTGCCCGACGGCTTCATGCAACAGGACGCCGGTCCAGCCCGGCCCCAGGACGACTTCCATCTCACCCGCCGGAGCGGCTTCGGCCTGCAAATTGACGAGGGCCTGGCGCAGGGCCTCGTCGACCTGACCCTGCCAGGCCTCGGGCGTGATGAAGCGGGCGTAGCCTTCGCGGCCGCCGGCGCCGTAGCTGCCGGATTCCTGTCGGTCGCCTTCACCCGCGGTGACGGAGACGTTGAGACGCACAAGCGGCCGGAAATCCCGGATAATTTCGCCTCCGGGACGAATAATCTCAACCGCTTCCCAAGACCCTGAAAGAGAGCAGGAAACCTGACGGACGCGGGGGTCTTTGGCGCGGGCGTATTCATTGATGTCGGCGAGGAGCTTTGCTTTTTCCTCAAAACTTTCAGCGCCGAGCGGGTTGTCGTCGGGATAAAGCTTGGCGTTGGTGCGTGACGGCCCATCCGCCAGCGCGCCGCTCTGGCCGGATTTCACCGCCTGCACCGCGCCCGCCGCGCGCTTTAGCGCGTCTTCAGAAAGCTCGGAGGCGTGGGCGTAACCCGTTGATTCTCCAACCACAGCGCGCAGACCGAAGCCCTGATTGACGTCGAAATTGGCGGTTTTCAGCCGGTTGTCGTCGAAAACGAACGCCTCGGACTGCCCGTATTCCAGATACAGCTCGCCATCATCGGCGCCTTTGAGGGCGTCGTCGAGGATGGATTGGGTGCGGGAACGGTCGAGATCGGTGCGGGAGAAGAAATAGGAGTTGCTCATGCCCAAGATGTAGGGCCCCGGCTGGTGAGCCGCAATGATAAAGGCGATGCAATCGAAGAGGTCGGCGAAGAGGTCGGCGAAGAGGTCGGCGAAGAGGCCGGGAAGGCGATCCTGGGCGGCGTCGCCGCGCTAACCAAGCTGAGGCTTGAGCGCATGATATAGGCTCCTTTTGACAGCTTTCCCCAAGTCCAGCGAAATCAGGCCCTTGGCCTCAGATCGGACGCGGCGGCGCTGCGACCATTTTTCCGCGCCACGCGCGATGACGCGCCGCCTCTCTGCGGCTTATAAGCAGGCCGGATCGCTTGATCGAAAAGTTTGACCTCGGCGCTCGGGCAGGCGTATCGAAGCGGCGAGTTTTGGGATGGCCGGCCTTGTTTCAAGGGCTGGCGACAGGCGCGGGATGCGACAATGAAAAAAATTCTATCGGGGCTTGCAGGGTTGAGCGTTTTGGCGGCGTCCGCCGCTCACGCGCTGCCGGAGCCCGGCGGTATCGATATGCAGCCGGCGGCGTCGGCGCTGGCGGAAGAAATCCACTTCTTTCACAACGGCATCTTGATGCCTGTCATGACCGGGATCTGCCTTCTGGTGCTGGCGCTCTTGGTCTGGGTGATGATCCGCTACAATTCCAAGGCGAATCCGACGGCGCAGAAGTTCAGTCACAACACCCTTGTCGAAGTGATCTGGACGGGCGTTCCTATCTTGATCCTTCTTGTTATCGCCCTGCCGTCCTTTGAGCTCCTTTACAAGGAAGGCGTGACGCCCGACGGCAAACAGGTCGTTGCGCGCGGCGACGGTCAGACTGTCGATTTTGTTTTCGCCAATGACTTTCCTGAAAGCCGTATGGTGAAGCGTTCGGATCATCTTCAGGTCGTGCTCGACACCGGCGCTGAGCGGCGCACCCTGAAAAACCGTAAGGACTTCAAGGTTGAGGGCTGGGGCGAACGTGACCTCGTTGTATCGCTGAACGAACCGGCGCCGGCTGGCTCCAGCGTGATTTTGCGCGGCGGCCGCTCGACGCAGAACGTTTCCGGCTGCCCCATGGCGAAACGTTTTGTCGATGGGTGTGAAAAAGAAGTCGTGCTCGCGCCGACCATGACGCTGAAAGTGAACGGCTATCAGTGGGGCTGGACCTATTCTTACCCCGACTTCGGGGATTTCGAATATTCCTCGAACATGCTGCCGGAAGATCAGACCACGCCGGAAATGTACCGTTTTGAGGTTGATAACCGCGTTGTCATTCCCGTCGGCGAAACCATTCGCGTAACGACAACGGCGCGCGACGTCATTCACTCCTGGGCGCTGCCGAATTTCGCGCTCAAAATCGACGCTGTGCCCGGCCGTTTCAACGAAACCTGGTTCCGCGCCGAACAGGAAGGCGTTTATTACGGCCAGTGCTCGGAAATCTGCGGCGTCAGACACTCCTTCATGCCGATCGCGGTGGAGGTTGTCTCCCGTCCGAAATTCGAAGCATGGGTGGACAGCCAGCGCGCGCTTGCCGGTCTCGATCCCATGTTCATTGAAGACAATGTGAAGCTCGCGCAGGCTGGCGCCGGCGTCGCTGCTGAATAAGAGAAGGGCTAAACAAATGGCTGACGCACAAGCACACGGCGCCCATGACGACGCTCACGACCACAAGCCGTCTTTTTTCGTTCGCTGGTTTTTCTCCACGAACCACAAGGACATTGGCACGCTTTATCTGATCTTCGCGATCATCGCCGGCATTGTCGGCGGCGCGATGTCAGGCCTTATGCGCTGGGAGCTCGCCGAACCGGGCGTGACGATCCTCACCCGCTTCAGCGGCGGCGATCTCACGGCGGCGTATAATTTTTACAATGTGCTGACCACCTATCACGGCCTCATGATGATCTTCTTCATGGTGATGCCTGCGCTGATCGGCGGTTTCGGCAACTGGTTCGTACCGATCATGATCGGCGCGCCCGATATGGCCTTCCCGCGGATGAACAATATTTCGTTCTGGCTTTACGGCGCCTCGGGCATTCTCATCACGCTGTCGCTGTTCGTGCCCGGCTATGGTTCCAATCTTGGCTTTGGCGGGGGGTGGGTATTGTATCCCCCATTATCGTCAAATACCGGGAACCCCGGGCCCGCGATGGATCTATTGATATTATCGCTGCACTTGGCGGGCGCGTCATCGATCCTCGGCGCCATCAACTTCATCACCACCATCTTCAACATGCGCGCGCCGGGCATGACGCTGCACAAGATGCCGCTCTTCGCCTGGGCTGTTCTGGTGACGGCGTTCCTTCTGGTGCTGTCGCTGCCGGTGCTCGCCGGCGCCATCACG
>JAUIEG010000339.1 GCA_030428745.1 Alphaproteobacteria bacterium | reverse complement strand
GCAGACCCCATTTACGCCGATATTCTTCAGGAGACAGATCATAATGCGTGCGCAGATAGCGCTTCAGCATTTTCAGTTTCTTCCCGTCTTCAAGACAAATGATGAAATCGGGGGTCACTGACTTCGCGATTGGCACAGCCGGTTCGCGATTGGCGATATAAGCCGCGCCTTCTTCCGAAAGGCCTGTCACCGCCGCATACACATTGTTCAACAAAGTCGGTAATTCGTCAGCTTTCACAGAGTTGTTGCCGACATAAGCGGCGACGATCTCTCCCGCCAGTTGGATTGCGTCGTTCTGTCCGACGGAATCCGTCTTCTTACTTGCCATTCTAGTCATCTCCAATGCGGATATTCCGCGGACAGCAGTTCTAGCCGCCCCATTGCTGTTCCCGGAAAGCCGCGGGTCATTGACGCCGCAAGAAGCGCGGCGACGGGTATTGCCCCGACAAAGGCGGTAGCCTTTCTCGCCTTCCGCTGCAAGCAAATCAGGGGCCTCCACGCATTAAATCGTAGATGTATTATGCGTAGCTTGGGGCGTGCGTTGGCCATTACTTTGGCTAATGCCAGCAATACTCAAGCTCATCGGTGCGGCGAAAAATCCGGCCTTCACTCGAAGGAACGTTACGCTTCGCATTGCGGCAGCAGCCGCGTCCCCCTATATGTCGCCGCTGTTTGTTGAGCCTCGCATGGGGCTTCTTTGCAGTCAGGAGCCGCCGCGATGAGCGCCAGCCATTCCTATCGCTTGCCCGAAGGGTTTTTCACAGAATCGCTCGCCGACAAAGACGGTGAGGTCTTTCGTTTCATGCAGGGCGAGCTTGCCCGTCAGCGAGATCAGATCGAGCTGATCGCCTCGGAAAACATTGTCTCCAAGGCGGTGCTGGAAGCGGCGGGTTCGGTTCTCACCAATAAGTATGCGGAGGGTTATCCGGGCAAAAGATATTATGGCGGGTGTGAACAAGTTGACGAGGTCGAAGAGATCGCTATCGCCCGCGCGACAGAGCTCTTCAGTTGTAAAGAAGCGAATGTACAACCGCATTCCGGCAGCCAGGCCAACCAGTGCGTCTTCATGGGGCTTATGAAGCCCGGCGATACATTCCTTGGTATGGATCTCGCGGCGGGCGGGCATCTGACCCATGGCAGCCCGGTCAATCAGTCGGGAAAATGGTTCAACTGCGTTTCCTACGGCGTGCGTGAAGACGACCACCTGATCGATTTCGAACAAGTCGAGCGGCTGGCGAACCAGCACAAGCCGAAGATGATCATCGCCGGCGGCAGCGCTTATTCGCGCATCATCGATTTTCGTCGTTTCCGTGAGATCGCCGACAGCGTCGGCGCTTTCTTCATGGTGGATATGGCGCATTTCGCCGGGCTTGTTGCGGCGGGGCTTTATCCAAATCCTCTGGAGTATGCCCATGTGGTGACGACGACGACCCATAAGACGCTGCGCGGTCCCCGCGGCGGCATGGTGCTCACCAATGATCCGGATATTGCGAAAAAAGTCCGTTCAGGTCTCTTTCCTGGCATTCAGGGCGGCCCGCTCATGCATATCATCGCCGCAAAAGCGGTTGCGTTTGGCGAAGCGCTGCAACCGGAATTCAAGACCTATGCGCAAGCCGTGATCGATAACGCTCATGTGCTTTCGCAGACATTGGTGGATGCCGGCTATGCTGTGGTTTCCGGCGGCACTGACACACACCTCGCCCTGATCGATCTTCGCCCCAAAGGCGTTAAAGGCAACGCCGCCGAGGCGAGCCTCGAAGCAGCGGGCATCACCTGCAACAAGAACGGCATTCCTTACGACCCGGAGAAGTTCACCATCACCTCCGGCATCCGCATCGGCTCGCCGGCGGGCACGACCCGGGGGTTCGGCGTCGCCGAGTTCAAGGCAGTCGGCGACCTGATGGCGGAGGTGCTGGACGCGCTGGCGGCCAAGGGCGAGCCGGATCCGGCCGTCGAAGCGGCTGTCGGGGAGCGGGTGAAAGCCCTGACAGGGCAGTTTCCAATTTATCGCTGACTCGCGTAGAACCGCCGGACTGAGATTTGGGAGAACAGCCCCATGCGATGTCCGTTTTGCGGCAGCGACGACACCCAGGTGAAAGATTCCCGCCCGGCCGAGGACGGCGCCTCTGTGCGCCGGCGCCGGGAATGTTCGGCCTGCGGCGGGCGCTTTACGACGTTCGAACGGGTGCAGCTGCGCGAACTGGTGGTGATCAAGAGCACCGGCAAGCGCGCGCCCTTTGACCGGGACAAGCTCATGCGCTCGATCCTCGTGGCGCTGCGCAAGCGTGATTTCGAGCCCGAGCGGGTGGAGCAGATGGTCTCAGGCATCGTTCGGCGTCTCGAAGCCACCGGCGATAGTGAGATTGAATCCCAAAAGATTGGCGAGTTGGTCATGGAAGGCCTCGCCAAGCTCGATGACGTCGCCTATGTGCGCTATGCGTCTGTCTATAAAAACTTCCGCGAGGCGAAGGACTTCGGCGAATTTCTTGGCGGCATGGATGACGCCGACACAACGGCGAATAAAGCGTCGAAAGAAGAGTAAGAATTAGGCCCATGGCTTCTGGCGACAAGAAAATGAAAGAAGGCGCGCCGCCCCGGTCCGCCGCTCGGCTCGCCGCTGTGCAGGCGCTTTACCAGATGGAGGCGGGCGGTCAGGGCGTTGAGGCGACCATCCGCGAATTCAAGGACTTCCGGCTCGGCGGTGAGATCGAGGGTGAAAAGCTTCAGGCCGCTGACGCCGCTTTCTTTGCGGATATCCTGCGCGGCGCCGTGGAGACGCAAGGCAAGCTGGACCCCTATCTTCAGCGCCAGCTCGCCGAGGGCTGGCGGCTGGCCCGCCTCGATGCAACGGCGCGGGCGATCTTGCGCGCAGGATTATATGAGCTGATCCGCCGTCCGGATGTTCCCTTCAAAGTTGTGATCAACGAGTATCTCGATATTGCGCGCGCCTTTTTCGACGGCGACGAGCCCGGTTTCATCAACGCCGTTCTCGACGCTGCGGCGAAAGAAGCGCGCAGCGACGAAGTGAGTGTCTGACCCGACGGTGACATGAGCGAATTCGACATCATCCGCGAGATTTTCGCTCCGCTCACGACCAATGCGCCGGGCGCGTTCAACCTTGTAGACGACGCCGCCTTGCTGGAGGCCCGCGATCTGGTGGTCACAAAAGACCTGATGGTGGCGGGCGTGCATTTTCTCACTAAGGACCCGCTTGATCTTGTTGCGCGGAAACTGATCCGTGCAAATCTTTCAGACCTTGCCGCCAAGGGCGCTAAACCCATCGGTTATTTTCTCGGCTGCGTCTGGCCCAACAATGTCAAGCGCGCCTCCATCGAACTGTTTGCGCGCGGCCTCGCCGAGGATCAGGAGCAATTCCGGATTGCGCTTTATGGCGGCGACACCACCCTGCATGTGATGAAGTCGGGGCCGCTCACCCTGTCGGCGACGTTTTTCGGCGCGCCCCCGAAGCAGGGCATGACGGCGCGAACAGGCGCCTCTCTCGGCGATGATCTTTATGTTTCAGGCACGATCGGCGACGCCGGTCTCGGCCTGATGGCGCTGCGCAAGGAATTCAAATTCACGACGGTGGACAAAGCCTCGCTGTCTGGCCGCTATCATGTGCCGGAGCCGCGGCTGACGCTCGGCGCCGCGATCGCCGGACTGGCGACAGCGGCCATCGATGTTTCTGACGGGCTGATCGCGGACGCCGGCCATCTTGCGCGCGCCAATGGCTTACGGGCCGAGATCGATGCGGTCGCCGTTCCACGCTCCCAAGGCGCAGCCTACTGGGTCGCGGCGCAACAGAACCGCTGGAAGGCGCTGGCGACGCTTGCGGGCTTTGGCGATGATTATGAAGTTCTTTTTTCGGCGCCGCCCGCCATGCGCCGCTCGGTCGTGATGGCGGCGAAAGCGTCGCGTACGGAGGTTTCGCGCATCGGTTCACTCACGCGCGGCGATGGCGTTCTCTTTCTCGATGAAAATGGCGCGCCGATCCTCGTTCCGGAAACCGGCTACGATCATTTTAACAAAAATTGAGAACTCTCATTCTGAGGAAAACCATGATGCAATTTAT
>JAUIEG010000338.1 GCA_030428745.1 Alphaproteobacteria bacterium | reverse complement strand
TGACAAAATTATATGAATATGAGTTCATATTCATAAGAGGGGCGGCCTAGTGGAAGCCGTGTTCGCATTGCCGCATTACTCCGTTTCAACTCGAATGGATTTTTGCGTCATTTCGGCGGCTATGCAAAGGGAGCCTGTTCGGGAGCGGCTGTACGCCGCATTCAACACTCCCTGAGCATGCTTGCTGGCGCGGGTTTTCCGCTGACGCCCTCTGAAAACGAAAAAAGTCTCATCCGGCGACCGCCATGAAGCGGGGGCGGAAAAGGGGCGGTGAAATTCGATCTGCGATGCGCTGATAAAAAAGCCAAATAAAAGGCTGCGCCCGCGGTGGGAGGGAAGAGTGCTGCGCTGGAAAACAATTGGCAACGCCATCATTTGTGGCTTCGCAGTGGTGGCCGCTAGCTGTCAAAATCGCGGCCAGGACTATGCCGCGCCGACTACGACGCCGAATGCGGCGCAGCCGGCTGCGCGAGCGTCTTCCAGCGATGCGCATGAAAAACGCCCCAACATTTTGCTGATCGTCGCCGATGATCTCGGCTACGCAGATCTAGGCGTTTTTGGCAGCGAAATTCCAACGCCGAACATGGACGCCTTGGCGAAAAGCGGCATGTTGCTGACAAATTTTTATGCGCACATGGCCTGCTCGCCGACGCGGGCGATGCTGATGTCGGGAACGGACAGTCACATCGCTGGCCTTGGGGTGATGAATCCATCGAACGATCCAGCGCAAAAAGGCCAGCCCGGCTATGAAGGCTATCTGAATTTCCGCGTCGCCAGCATGGCGAACCTCATGAAAGATGCGGGCTATCACACCTACATGACGGGCAAGTGGCACCTTGGCGCCACCGTTGAAACTGGCCCGCGGGCGCGGGGCTTCGAAAAATCTTTCGTGTCCATCGACGGCGCCGCGCATCTGGGCGGCCTGTCCTGGGACGGGCCCGGGCGGGCGCCTTATCGCGACGGCGAAGAGATGGTCACCGTCGGCGATGATTTCTATACGACGCGTTTCTACACCGAAAAGATGATTGATTACATCGACGCCGATCGCGGCGACGACAAGCCCTTTTTCGCCTATCTCGCCTATACCGCGCCGCATTGGCCGTTGCAGGCGCCGCGCAGCTCCATCGAGAAATTCAGGGGCTGGTATGACGACGGTTATGAGGCGCTCTACAAGCGCCGTTTCGCACGGATGAAGGAGCTGGGGTTCATTTCAGCCGATGCGAAAGAACTGCCGCCTGTCAAAGGCCAGCCAGCCTGGGAAGACCTTTCGGCCGAAGAGCAGAAGATCGAAGCGCGCAAGATGGAAATCTATGCGGCGATGGTGAGCGATCTTGATGTCTATATTGGAATGGTTGTCGATTACCTGAAGTCGATCGATGAATACGACAACACATTCATCTTTTTCATGTCGGACAACGGACCTGAAAACCAGCGCCGCGATCTCACAAACGAAGCGATCGCCGACTGGGTCGCGCAATGCTGCGACAACTCCTACGATAATCTCGGCGACGGCGATTCCTATGTGATGTACGGACCGAACTGGGCGCGGGCGAGTTCAGTCGCGTTTTATCGGGCCAAGTCGACCGGCTTTGAGGGCGGGATCCATGTTCCCGCTTTTGTGCGCTACCCGGCGATGATCGAAGGCGGCGGGCGCAACCACCAGTTCATTACGGCGATGGATGTCCTGCCAACGTTTATGGACCTCGCCGATGCGGAGCTTCCGGACGGCGCCTATCGCGGCCGACCAATATTTCCGGTCAAAGGCAGTTCGTTCATCGCCACGTTGCAGGACCCCCAGACGCAAGTTCACGACAATTCCAACGCTGTCGGCTGGGAGCTGTACGGACACAAGGCGCTGCGTCGCGGCGATTGGAAGCTCGTCTGGGATGCGGCGAAAGCAGATGACGCAAGCTGGCAGCTCTACAACATCGCGGAAGATCCGCAGGAGCAAAACGATTTGAGCGAAGTCGAAAGCGAACGGCTGAAGACGATGATTTCGCTCTGGGAGACATACCACGAAGAGAACGGGCTGCGGCCTTGACGAAGGGAAGAGCGCCTTAGCGCGAAAGCAAGGCGATAACACGAGAAAAATAGGGAGGCATAAAATGAAAAATCGGGGCGAGAGAACCGCCAAGGGGGCGGTGAGTCTTAAACGAAAATTGTCGTACTGTGTCGCGGCGGGGGCTGTGCTCAGCTTCGGCGCGTTGCCGGCCTTGGCGCAGGACGACGGGGGCAATTCCGATGTCATCACGGTAACGGGCACGCGCATTGCGCAAACGGGCATGCAGACGCCGGTGCCGGTGACGTCAGTAGATGCGGAATTGCTCACCACCATGGCGCCGGGCAACATGATCGAGGGCATCAGCCAGTTGCCTCAGTTTTTTGGCAACCAGACGCCGAACTCTGTTTCGCAGACATGGTTCGAGCGCGGCGGGTATGGCAACCTCAACATGCGGGGGCTTGGAATCAACCGTACACTGACGCTGCTGAACGGCCGGCGGATGATTTCGGCGACAGCCTTCGGGGGCGTTGACATCAACGCATTTCCGGAAGCGATGATCAGCAGGGTGGAGACCGTGACCGGCGGCGCTTCCGCCGCTTACGGCACCGACGCGGTGGCGGGCGTCACCAACTTCATCCTGGATACGGATTTCACAGGGGTGCAGGCCCATGGCCAGTGGGGTTCCACAACCCGGGGCGATGGCGACAATTATGAAGTTTCGCTTTCATTCGGAACAGAGATCGGCGATCGCGGACATTTGCTTGTTTCCGGCGAACTGTTCCAGCAGGACGGCGTCTTCAGCTATGAGGACCGCGACTGGTATCAGGGCTGGGGCCTTATCAATGACGCTGGCGGCGTTCCGCAACTTGCGCCCAATGTCGTTTCGACCAATTCGAGCTTTGACGGCCTGATTTTTGCGCCGGGCACCTCTCTTCACCAGACGGAGTTCCTGTCCGACGGATCGGGGATTCAGCCTTTTGTGATCGGCGCTCAGTCGCAGTTTCCTTTCGGAATTCCGCCGGCGCGTCACTCTATTGCGAATGGCGGCAGCGGCGACGATCTCGGCGCTGAAGCGCCGTCGCTCTATCCGGATGTGGATCGCAATAATATCTTCGCCTATGCCGATTATGAGCTTGCGAATAACTTCACCGTTTTTGGGCAATATATTCGCGGCCAGAATAAGACAAATCAGCCCAACTATCCGCGCGGTTCCCTTCACGGCACACCGACGGCGATCACCATCTTCGCCGACAACGCGTTCCTGCCCGATGATGTCCGTCAGATCATGATGGATGAGATGATCGACTCCTTCACGCTG
Organism: Alphaproteobacteria bacterium; assembly: GCA_030428745.1. Lineage (GTDB taxonomy): Bacteria > Pseudomonadota > Alphaproteobacteria > Caulobacterales > Parvularculaceae > Hyphococcus. Next base: position 756 of record JAUIEG010000338.1, on the reverse strand, counting down.
AAGCGCATGGGCAGCCTCGAAGACATCGGCGCCGACATGCGGATATACGACGACAGCGTGCTGCATTCGATCACGGGCGGCTTCAACTGGAGGGTCGATAATGGCGGCTTCATGAATGGCTGGTCGGTGGACGGTTATTATCAATATGGTCGCAATACGCGGAAATGGTATCAGGTGGGCCTCAGGGTCGACCGCATTCACGCCGCCGTGGACGCTGTCGATGACGGTATGGGCAACATCGTTTGCCGTACGACATTGTTCAACGACACCTTCGCCGGTTGCGAACCGCTAAACCTCTTTGGCAGCGGCAATGCGTCGGCGGCGGCGGTCGACTGGGTCGTGGGCTATGAGCCGGGCGAGACTATCACGACGCCGATCTATTTCGCCGACACCGGTTTTGACCTTGGCGTGACGGACACCTACTCAACACAGGAAGCCAAGGTGAACATCACCAATATGCGCCAGCACCTGTTCGAGCTGTCCGCCAGCGGTGAAATTTATGAGGGATGGGGCGCCGGCCCGATATCCATGGCGATCGGCGGTTCGCACCGAGAAGAAAAAATCCGCCAGATTGTTCGCGATCCCACCAACCCGCCGTCAGATCATGACAATGGTCATCCGGTGCTTTGCGACACCGATCCGGAAGCGATCGCTGCGGGACTGCGCGGCGTGAGCGCGCCGGACTGTGGCAACACGGTGGGCCTCCAATATTCGAAAGTCTCGAACATCAACGGCAAGATCACCGTGACGGAGGCC
>JAUIEG010000337.1 GCA_030428745.1 Alphaproteobacteria bacterium | reverse complement strand
CCAGGAACTCTACAACACGGCGAACACGCGCAAGCCCGAAGGGCTCTCCTCGCTGCCGACAAGCTATAGCGATGTGAAGCGCGACGTTCCGCGTCTCGGACCGCCGCTCGCGGGCGATCTCGGCGCAACCGTCCTGCAGGCCGAGCGCGACCTTGGCGTCGAGCCGGAATACGCCGAACGTTTCGACGATGATTTCCGGCCCAATCCGGAAGACGAGGCCGAACGGGCGCGACGCATGCGGCTTGCCGCGCTCGAAGACAAAGCGGCGCGGGCGCCGGTGTTCTTCCGGCTGGAATCGGAAACCGGAGACCTCCCAAGCGGCGGAAGCTCTGCTGGACGCGAGGCCCTCGACGGAATCGGCGCGGAGCTGACGGCGCTCGTGGGCCTTCAGCAGCGCGCGATGACCGGCGGCAACGCGCCGGCGGATCCGAACCTGCAGGAACGCAAGCAGGCTTTCGCCGGCGAGCGCCCCGATGCGGCGATCTACAATCCGCACAGCGTTGAGGATCCCGTATCGCCCTTTCAGGTGATGGCAGGGACGCTCATTCCGGCCTCGCTCATCACAGGCGTCAACAGCGACTTGCCGGGGACCATCATCGCCCAGGTGTCGCAGCCGGTCTACGACACGGTTACCGGCGGCTATCTCCTGATCCCGCAAGGAACGCGGCTCATCGGGCGTTATCAGTCGGAAGTCTCATTCGGCCAGGATCGCGCGCTCATCGTCTGGGACCGGATGATATTCCCGGACGGGACGTCTTTGGTGATTTCGGAGCCGGGTGCGGACGCGAGAGGCTATGCCGGCGTCGCTGACCGCACCGATCATCATTGGGGCAGGGTCTTCGCGGCCGCCGGGCTCGCCACCATTCTCGGGATCGGCGCCGAACTCGGCTCCGGAGACGACAGCGACATCGAACGCGCGATCCGCCGCGGGACGAGTGACACGGTGAACCAGGCCGGACAGCGCGTAGTCGAACGCAATCTTGGCGTTCAGCCGACGATCCGCGTGCGGCCCGGCTGGCCGGTGCGCGTCATTGTCACACGCGATCTCGTGCTCCGGCCGCATTGAGGAGGCGTCCATGAATTTGCGCATCGATAAACTGCCCGACCGGACGCCGGTCAAGCTGACCATCAGCGTCGATCCCGTCCTTGCCACGGCGCTTGCCGACTATGCGGCGATCTACCGGCAGACCTATGGCGAGGAGGAAAAGCCCGAAACGCTGATCCCCGCCATGCTCGAAAACTTCCTCGGCGCCGACGCCGGGTTCAAGCGGGCCCGCAAGGCCCTTCACGCCAACGCCAGCAAAGGAGAATAACCCATGGCGCAGATCGGCTCATTCACACTGAAAGACGGCAAATATACGGGCACGATCCGGACGATGACGATCAACGTCAAAACCCAGCTCGTTCCCAACAAGGACAAGGCCAATGACGATGCGCCGGATTTTCGGATCTATGCCGGCGGCGCGGAACTCGGCGCCGCCTGGCGTCAAGACTCGAAGGACGGCGAGACGCCGTACCTTGCGGTCAAACTCGACGATCCGAGCTTCGACAAGCCTGTACGCGCCGCCTTTTTCGAGAACGAGAAGGACGGAACCGGCGTCATGGTCTGGAGCCGGCAGAAGGCAGGCTGATCAACCAATCGGCAAACAAAAAGCGCGCGCGGTCAGAGGCGCCATCGGGATGGAACAAGCCAAGCTTGCTCGACTGGAAAGATCGATCGAGAAAATTGCAATCCTGATCGATCAGACCGGTGAGGATTTCTGGCCGATACTTGAACGGCTGGAGGCGGAGCGTGATGCGCTGATCTCGCGAGAGGCTCGGTTGGCAAGATACTTGTCGCGGAGTGCGGGCACGCAGGCGATGCAGAAGCGCCGAACTGTCCGTTCACTTCCTTCGCTTGTTTCGCGAGAAACGCGGTTATTAAAACGCGAGGCGTGAAACAAGCTTTTGAAGGTGCTCAAGCGACGCGCCTTTACCGTAACGCTCGCGATCAAGCCGGTGTCCGAAAAGGTCGCGCCGGATGCGGTCGTCGATTCCTTCCGCGATCATGCGGTCTTCAAACGCGTGTCGTAGCGAGTAAAAGGAATGCTCCGGCGTTTCGAGAAGACCGTTTTCCCGGAGAAATTTGTTCACCGTGCCGCTGAGCGACGAGCTATTCCGGTAGCGCGGGAAGCCTTTCGGAAACGCCCTGAACGCTTCGAGAGACACGCCTGTCAGCGGTATGACCCGCCGGGAATACTGCGTCTTCAATTGCCGACCATCCGGCTCGATAGCGATATGCGGCACATTGTGGTCGAGACGAATGGTGGCTTCGGTGAGCGCGGCGCCTTCGGACGGGCGATATCCCGTGTTGACCATTCCAAGGAATAAGGCTCGAGCTTCATCATTCAGCCCGTCCAGCGCACCAGGGGCTAACAAACGGGTGCGAATCCAATCCAAACTGAAGGGCGGTCGTGTGCGTTTTTCTCCTTGTCGAAATGACAATTCGCCGAGAGGGAGATCTATTCCCAGCCGCCGCATTTTGTTGACGGTTTTCAGAATGTCGCCGAGATGCGTCAGATCCTTGTTGGCCGTGTTGGCCGTCACTTCATTGGCTTCGATCCGTTCCAGCCAATGCTGTCGGAAATCCAGCATGTCGTCGCGGGTAATCTCATCAATCGGTTTGTCGCCGCAGACGGCGACGAAATTGCGCACCGCCTTAATGCGCGGATTTTTCCAGCGCCGGAGTTGGTCCTCGCTCTTGCCCAGCGTGCGCTCGCGGGCAAGCGACCAATAATCCTCCAATGCGTCCTGAACGGTGATTTTCGGTTTCTCGGCGGCTCCGAGTAATGCTGTCGCCTCAATCGTATCCGATTTGCCGCCATCGAACCGGATGGCTTCTACGCGGTCCATCAGTTGCTCAACGGGAAGAAGCGCGACTTCATTTCTGTCGAGGTAATTGAAGCCTCGCAGTCGAGCGAGTTCCTGAGCGGCGCTATAACGCTGCCGGGCTTCAGTCGAATCCCCAGCGATGCGCGCTTCCCACGCTTCGATAAGATGCGCCCAGGCGCGATCAGCTTTGCCGCGGGCGATGCTCTCGGAGTCAGTGTGAAGACTCATCCAGACAGTGCTTCGGGACTCCACGTCCTCATAGCGGCGCGGCACGCGCCGTTTGAGATGGTATGTGCCCTCCCGCATGATGACGGACATCGTCTAAATCACACCCTCTGCCACAAAATGGGTAGCAAATTGTGTAGCAAAATGTGTAGCAAATCAAGCCTTAGAACTCCGTCGCATCCTGTAAAACGATAAAAATACTTGTATTTATATACAGTTACGTTGTTTTAAAGAAAAGCAATATGGCGGAGAGAGAGGGATTCGAACCCTCGGAACACTTGCGTGCTCAACGGTTTTCGAGACCGCCCCGTTCAACCACTCCGGCACCTCTCCGCATGGCTGCTGGTTGGTGTCAGCCATAGCCCCGTTTTTCAAGGATGAGAGTGGTTGAACGTTTAAAATCAACTGGCTTCGCCAGTAGGCAACCACTCCGGCGCCTCTCCGCGGGGACGGAGGCGGGTAGCATCCTGAATGTTCTAAGGCAATACGAGACTGTCGAGAAAAAGGAGTGGTTGAACGAGTCTAAAGTCAGGCCGCCTTTGGCGGCCGGGCAACCACTCCGGCGCCTCTCCAACAGGCCATTCTGGTCAAAAATAGCCTCCCCTTACCGGGGAGGGTGGTCTCTAGCGCCTGATTTCCGGAGGCGCAATATAGAGCGTGAGAAAAGGCTTCAGCAAAATCCCCCGACTGGAATGGCGAGATGGAAGGACAACGCAACAGCGTTTTGGATCGAAATGCGCACAAATTGCGCCTTTTGGGTCCGGGAACTAGCCCTTAAAGGCTTCGTAGAAATGTTTGCGGCAGAGCGGCACATAGCGGTCATTGCCGCCGATCTCGATTTTCTCGCCGCTGGTGACGGCTTTGCCAGCCCCGTCGATGCGCAGATTCATGGTCGCCTTGCGGCCGCATTTGCAAATGGTCTTGAGCTCGCGGATTTCATCGGCGACGGCGAGGAGGCGGGCGCTTCCCTCGAAAAGCTCGC
>JAUIEG010000336.1 GCA_030428745.1 Alphaproteobacteria bacterium | reverse complement strand
AAGCCAGGAATTGCGCATATCGATATGCGCCGGCACGACCGGGCAATCATATTTACGCGCAAAGATCGCGACAGAGGCGAGCCATTCCTGCTCCGTCAGACGCTTGTCTTCGTTCATAAAAGCGAGACGGCCGGACGGAAATAGCACGACGCATTTTTCCGCCTGAAACGCCTTGATGGCGCTCTCCAGCGTTTCGCGGGAGCGGGCAGCGTTGCGTTTTTCCGGCACCCATTCCACGGGAATGATCATGTCTTCAAGACCGGGCGCGGCGCGCAACGCGTCGCGATTGGCGAAGAAGGTCATGTCGCGGCGGCGGCTTTTGATGGCGTCAAACATGGCGACGCCGTCGGGAATGCCGGTGGGATGAGTCGAGGCGATGAGAACGCGCCCTTGTTCGGGGATATGCTCCAGCCCCGAAACTTTCACATCCAGCGTCAACAGATCGCTGATGTAATCGAACACACTGCGCGCGGATTTGTCGGCGATGTCGTCCGCCATTTTCACGGCGGGTTTGTATAGCAGGAGTGGATAGAGAAGGGTTTTGTAAATGGGCCAAAAGCGCGAGGCGCGCAGCCTGTGGGCGCGCTCCTCGATCAGCACGTCAACAATATGTTGATCGCTATCGGCGGCGTTCGCAAAAGAGGACGGCATGGCGTCCATAAGATCTCGCATCCCATTAGCGCAGGGCCGGTTTTTACCTTGCTTGGACCGTGCTATCAAAGCCTCAATCGGGGATTGAATGGAAAACCGTAAAGAAATCGAGGCGCTTGCTCGGGGCGGGGATGCGGCGAGCCAGTACCGGTTGGCGGCGTTGCTGGAGCAGTCAGGGCAAAGGGAGGCGGCGCGGGAATGGACGCGCAAGGCTGCTGACGCCGGTCACCCCGGCGCTCTTTACACCAGCGCTTGCGAGCTTTTGGCCGAGCCGCCTGAAAAGATGCGCGTCGATGAAGCGGTCGGGCGCCTCACCCGCGCTCGCGAAAGCGGCGGCGCCGCCGCCATGCGTCTTCTCGCTGTTCTGACGGCGCTCGGTCTCGGCGTGAAGCAGGACTGGGCGGGCGCGGTGAGGCTTTTAGGAGAGGCCGCCGAGACCGGCCATCCCGGCGCCATGCGCGAATTGGCGATGTTGGCGGAGAGCGTTTCCGGGCGGCGATGGGCGGGCGCCAAGCTGCTCGCCGCCGCGGCGCGCAAGGGAGACTGGATCGCGCTTGCCTACGCGGCGCGTCGGGGGCTCTTGAGTGAATCGGAAGCGGCCATGGCGCGCGCAAGTTTGAGAAAGCGCGGCGTCGATTTCATTTCCCTTGATCCGCTGAAGGAGGATCGTACAGCGAGCCCCGATGTGACCGTCGCGGAGCTTGTGTCCGCAGCGCAGGCGGCGGCGACCTCTCAATGGGAAAAAGAAACGCTGCATGAGGCGCCTGCGCTCTATCGTATCCCGGCGCTGCTTTCGCGCGACGAGTGCGACTATGTCATCTGCGCCTCGGCGCCGCTCCTGACGCCGTCGCTTGTGGTCGATCCGGAAAAAGGCGCTGCGGATCATGCGCAATACCGCACATCCGAAGGCGCGCTGATCAGCCTCCTCGATCTCGATCTCATGCTGGTGTCGATTTACCGGCGGCTCGCTTTGGCGGCGGAAATTGCGTGGGGCAATTGCGAGCTGATCGGCGTCCTGCGCTATCGCCCGGGCCAGGAATACAAACCCCATCGTGACTATCTTCCCGAAGACGCCAATGACTATTCCGAGGTGCGCCGGTCGGGCCAGCGCGCGAAAACCCTGCTGGTTTCGCTCAATGACGCCTATACCGGCGGGGCCACTGTCTTCCCCGAGCTCAAGATCGAGCATAAGGGCCAGACCGGCGATGCGTTCGTTTTTGAAAACACGGACGGCGCGGGCGCGCCCTATCCCGAGACGCTTCATGCGGGGGCGCCGGTGGCCAAAGGCGAAAAATGGTTGTTGAGCCTGTGGTGCCGGGAGCGGCGGTTCTGGTTTTGGGCCTAGAGCATTTTCAGGCGAAGCAGTTCCCGGTTCGCGTTAAGAAAATGCGATAAAGAATAATCCAGGGCCTTTTGTAAAATGGCCCTATTTCTGTTCTTCGGGGTCTTCGCGATAAGGCTCGCTCGCGAGATGTAAGGTCAGGAACGCGGCCGCGATGAGAAGGCCAACGGCTGCAATGCCGCCGCCATGATTGCCGAGCCAGTTGCCGACCATGCAAACCAGCGCGATCACCAGATATGGCGCTAAAGGCGGGCTTTCGTGACGCAGACGGACAATGAAAAGCCCTGTCGTCGACAAAAAAAGCATGACCGAAAGCGCGTCGAAAATACTGTCCACGAGCCTATTCTCCCTGGGCAAAATGTCCCGCAACGGCGTTAACAGCGTGTTAGGCGGCTTGGTTAACGGGAAGGAAGTTGGGCCCTCGGGGGAAAAGATCAGGAATTATGGCCGGAATCCGCCACTGGTCTTGTGGCCATGACCGGATTTTGCCGCTAAGAGCGGAAACCGCTGACGGCATGACAGGTGCATGATCAATGCGCCGGGAGTGGTCGGACAGCCCCGGTGGTGAGGTCCAGGGAGACTGTAATGAGCTTATCCGTAACCGCAGCGCGGGACACGCGCAGCTTTGAAGATCGTGCGCCGGGCAAACTGGCGAATTTGACGGCGGCGGCCCTTTATCAGCTGGCGGTGGCGCGCGGCGAGGGCGAGATCGCCAAGGGCGGCCCGCTGGTTGTCAAAACCGGCGAACATACGGGCCGCTCGGCCCAGGACAAATTCATCGTCCGCCATCCGGAAATCGAAGAGAAGATCTGGTGGGACGCCAACAAGGCGATGTCCCCCGAAGCCTTCGACCGGCTGCACGCCGACATGCTGGACTACGCCGCCTCACGCGACCTCATCATGCAGGACCTCGCCGGCGGCGCCGACAAGACCTACGGCATCAAGGTTCGCGTTTTCACCGAATATGCGTGGCACAGTCTCTTCATCCAGCATCTCCTCGTGCGTCCGCCCCTGAACGAGCGCCCCTCTGTTTCTGGTCAGGGTGATCCCGATTTCACCATCGTTGATCTGCCCGGTTTCACCGCCGACCCTGAAGTGCATGGCTGCCGCACCGGAACCGTCGTGGCGGTGGATTTTGTGCGCCGCCTCATTCTCATCGGCGGCACGTCCTATGCGGGCGAAATGAAAAAGTCGGTCTTCACGATCCTCAATTATCTCCTGCCGGAGCAAGAGATCATGCCCATGCATTGCTCAGTCAATGTGGGCGAGGATGAAGACCCTGCGATCTTTTTCGGCCTGTCGGGCACGGGCAAGACGACGCTGTCGGCCGATCCCAATCGCACGCTCATCGGCGATGACGAACATGGCTGGGGGCCGAACGGCCTCTTCAATTTTGAAGGCGGCTGTTACGCCAAGATGATCCGCCTGTCGCCTTCCGCTGAGCCGGAAATTTACGCGACCACGAAACGCTTCGGCACCGTGCTCGAAAATGTAGTGATGGACCCGGTGACGCGTGAGCTCGATCTTGACGACGCCACGCTTGCCGAAAACTCCCGCGGCGCCTATCCGATCGATTACATTCCCAACGCCAGCCTCACCGGCGTCACCACTCACCCCAAAAACATCATCATGCTCACCTGCGACGCCTTCGGCGTGATGCCGCCGATTGCGCGGCTGTCGCCTGCGCAGGCCATGTATATGTTCCTGTCGGGCTACACGGCGAAAGTCGCCGGCACCGAAAAGGGGCTCGGCAAGGATCCGGAAGCGACTTTCTCAACCTGCTTCGGCGCGCCTTTCATGCCGCGTCACCCGTCTGAATATGGCGCGCTCCTGGGCAAGCTCATCGACAAGCATGATGTGGATTGCTGGCTCGTCTCCACCGGCTGGACCGGCGGACCGCACGGGCAAGGCAAGCGCATGCCGATCAAGGAAACGCGCGCGCTTCTCACCGCCGCGCTGAACGGCTCGCTGAATTCGGCGCCCATGCGCAAGGACGAGATTTTCGGCTTCGACGTGCCGACGGATGTTCCGGGCGTCGACAAGGCGATCCTTAATCCGCGCGACACCTGGGAAGACGCTTCGGCCTTCGACG
>JAUIEG010000335.1 GCA_030428745.1 Alphaproteobacteria bacterium | reverse complement strand
AGCGCGCCGCCATTCGGCGTCCATGGCACATCGCGATAGCGCAATTCGGAAGCGACATCGATTTCAATGGGCAAGCGCGCCCATTTTTCAAACCAGTATTTTGCGACGAGCCCGGCGTAATAGGCTGTGCCGCAGGCGGAAATGGTCAGCCGGTCGAGCGTTGCGAAATCAAATGAGCCTTCGGGCAGGCGAATGGTTTTCGCCACAGGATCCACATAACGCGAAATGGTATGCGCGATGACTTCAGGCTGTTCGTGAATTTCCTTCGCCATGAAGTGGCGGTGGCCGTCCTTATCAACAAGGCCTTGCGACGCCGCCGAAATTTTTTCAGCGCGTTTTACCTTTGCGCCGCTCTCATCGCGCACATCGATGGTGTCGCGGGTGATGACGGCCCAGTCGCCTTCCTCAAGATAGGTGACGCGGTTTGTGAACGGCGCCAGCGCATAAGCGTCCGAGCCGAGGAACATTTCTCCCTCGCCATGGCCAATGGCGAGCGGGCTGCCCTTGCGGCCGCAGATCATCAAATCGTCTTCGCCTGAAAAAATGGCGGCGAACGCAAAGGCGCCGCACATCCGGTCGATGGCTTTTTTGAACGCCTCCGCCGGCGTCATGTTTTCCGTTTCAAGATAATGGGTGATGAGCTGCGGACAGACTTCGGCGTCGGTTTCCGATTCGAAAACGACGCCCTTGTCTTCGAGCTCGCGGCGGAGCTCGGCGAAGTTTTCGATAATGCCGTTATGAACGACAGCGCAGCGCGGGGTTGAGTGGGGGTGGGCATTGGTTTCATTCGGCACGCCATGAGTCGCCCAGCGGGTGTGGCCAATTCCGGCTGCGCCGGGCAGGGGATTGTCTGCGAGCACGGCGTCCAGATTGCCAAGCTTTCCCGGCGCCCGGCGGCGGTCGAGCCTGCCGCCGTTAACCGTCGCGACGCCAGCCGAATCATAGCCCCGATATTCGAGCCGTTTCAGGCCAGCCATAATCCGGGGAGCCGCCTCGCCAGAGCCCAGAACGCCAATAATGCCACACATTTCGCTTCGACCTCGTGAAATTCGCCGCCCAAACAGCCTGTCAGCCGTCTATTTCAGGGCTTATCGGCTGAAATATAGCAAAAATCTGGCCGCTAAAGGGTTACCGAGGGAACCTGACCAGCTTTCCGTTAGTTAAGGCGCATATACCCCGTTGTACATGGGACCCCCGTTTACTTTATAAGCGGCTTTGCTATCCCCACGCGGTCCCAAAGGCTGGTCGTCCGACCTGCCTCTCAGCCAGAAAAGCCGCCGGAGACAATTGAATGAGACGACGTCGCCTGTCTTTGCTTTTATCCTTGCTTGCCGGACTGGCTGCGCAGTCCGCGCCCGCTATCGCCGATGATGAGGGCGAGGCCCGCGGCGAGCCCGTCACCTTCGGCTATATTGAGAATGTGGCGCTGGGGAATCTGGCGCTTTCCATGAAGGGCAAGCTCGACACCGGGGCCGACACCAGTTCGGTCCACGCTTATAACGTCAAGGTCTATAAGCGCGGCGAGCGGGACAATTGGGTGCGCTTTCGCCTGATCGGCAAGGACGGCCGCGCCATCCGCTATGACCAGAACGTCATCCGGTTCGCGGCGATCAAGACCAAGACGGGCGGACTGATCCGCCGGCCCGTCATTCACCTGCCGCTTTGTGTCGGCGGCAAGTGGGGACGCGCCGAAATCAATCTGGCGGATCGGGGCGACTTTGAATATGAGATTCTGATCGGCCGCGAGTTTCTCGCCAATCGGGTTCTGGTGGATGCGAGCCGCACTTTTATGGCCGAAGAAGAATGCGAACCGGTGAATGAAGATTAAGCTGCGCCATGCGGTGATTTTGGGGCTCGCCCTGATCGCCGCCGGACTTACCATTTTCGTCGTCAAGGCGGCGGTTCTTCATTACCCGCTGGCGCCCGGTGTGCGTGCGACGCTTTGGGATTTTGAACTTTTTCTGGAATTTGACGGCCGCAACGAGCCGGCCCGCATCGAGGCTTATATTCCGACGACCGATGTGGAGCGCGCCTTCCCGCAGGAGGAGTTCTATAACGGCTCTTTCGGCTTATCGCTTGTGGGTGAGGCGGAGACACGCAACCGCAAGGCGGTCTGGACCTATCGTTATCCGGCGAACCGCAAGGTTCTGCGCTATGCTGCGCAGACCCTTGGGGAAACAAAGTCGACGCCGCTGCCGCTGTCGTTCCGGGAATCGGGTCCGGGGCCGGTTCCATTCGAGGCAGATCCCGTCAAACGTCAGGCTTTTATCGTCTGGTCCGGCAATCTCCGTCAGCGTTCCGCCGACGACCGCTCCTTCGCCGATCTCGCCATCGCCGAAACCTTTGGCGAGCGTACGGGCAGCGAGCAATATGCAGACGAAATCTCAGCGCTTCTGGATGAGACGACCGGCGACGCCGGACGTCTTGAACTCGTGCGCCAGCTTCTGCGCTCGCAGGGCGTTCCCGCGCGCATCGCCGGCGGTGTCTATCTTGCCGAGGCGCGCCGCCGCGTCGAAACCCATCGCTGGCTCGAATACCATGTCGACGGCGATGATTTCCGTTATTTCCCGGATGGCGATCCGGCGCGGTTCTTCACGATCTGGTATGGAACGAGACCGATGGTGCAGGCTGACGGCGTTGAAAATCTTGATGCGCAGATTGCCCTTCGCTCGCTGGAGACTTCCGCAACGGCCATCGCCGAGAATGCGCCGGGGCCCTTGGGCGCGATGGCGCGAACCATCGGCTTTTCCGGCCTGCCGCTGACGACGCAGCTTGTCTATCAGGTGCTGATCACCATTCCCGTCGGCATTACGATGCTCGTCTTCATGCGCCAGTTTATCGGCTTTAAGACGCTTGGCACTTTCATGCCCGTGCTGATCGGCATCGCTTTCCGCGAAACCGCGCTGTTAAATGGCGTTCTCTTGTTCTCGCTGCTGATCGCCTTGGGCCTCGCGCTCAGATTTTATCTCGAACGATTGCAATTGCTCCTGGTGCCGCGGCTGGCGGTGGTGCTGATCTTCATTGTCATGCTGATGGCGGGGTTCGCCGTCCTGATGGCGGAGACCAACCAGGCCATGGGGCTTTCCATTTCGCTCTTCCCCATGGTGATCCTGACCATGACAATCGAGCGCATGTCGATCGTTTGGGAGGAGAACTCCGCCTCGGAAGCGATCAAGCAAGGCATCGGGTCGCTGGCGGTCGCAGCGATCACTTATCTCGCCATGACCAACGGGCAGGTCGAGTATCTGATGTACCGCTTTCCGGAGCTGTTGCTCGTCCTGATGGGGCTGTGCGTCCTGATGGGCCGCTATACGGGGCTTCGCCTCTCCGAGCTCTGGCGGTTCAAGGCGCTGGCGGGCTAGACCATGCTGAACACATTCAAAGCGCTACGGGCAAACGGCGTTATCGGCATCAATGAGCGCAACGTCAAATATGTGAACGCGCTCAACCCGCGCAAATTTCTGGTGCGCGTCGACGATAAGTTTCTGACCAAACAGCTTGCCGCGCCTGCGGGCATTCCGACGCCTGAGCTTTACGGCGTCATCAAGGATGCGCGCGACATGAAGCGACTGACGGAGTTTATCGACCATCCCGATGGTTTCGTCATCAAACCGGCGCAAGGATCGCAGGGCAAAGGCATCATCGTTGTCGACGGGCCGTTAAAAGGCGGATGGCGCTTGTCGTCCGGGCGGCGCATCGATCTCGACACCATAAAATTCCAGATCAACAATATGCTGTCGGGCATGTATTCTCTTGGCGGCCAGCCGGATAAGGCGCTGATCGAGTATCGCGTGAAGTTCGACGACGTCTTCGGCAAGATTTCTTATCGCGGCGTGCCGGATATTCGCGTCATTGTCGTGAAAGGCATCCCCGTGTTCGGCATGTTGCGGCTCCCGACGGCGGAGTCCGACGGCAAGGCGAACCTGCATAAGGGCGGCGTCGGCTGCGGCGTCGATCTCGCCACGGGGCGGACCATGCGCGCAATGCAACATGACCAGTTCATCGAAATTCACCCTGACACGGCGCATCCGCTTGAAGATATCCAGACGCCATATTGGGACGACATCCTGATGATGGCGGCCAAATGTT
>JAUIEG010000334.1 GCA_030428745.1 Alphaproteobacteria bacterium | reverse complement strand
CCCAGCGAGCCGATAACATCCACGGCATCCGGGGGAATGTTCACTTCTTCATGGGCTTCGCGCAGCGCCGTGTGGACAGGCGTTTTATCTTCCGGGTGGGTCTTCCCGCCCGGAAAACTGATCTGGCCCGCATGAGACGGCATGGTCGATGACCGCACCGTCATGACAACATGCAAACCCTCTTCACGCATGATCAGCGGCACGAGGACAGCAGCGTCTTTGCGTTTCGCGCCCCAACGCTTTTCAAACAGCTTGTCGCCCACAAGATGCGGATTGATTTCACTGAAAAGCTCGCGCACGCGGGCGGCGGTAGCGTTCTTCAGATTGTTTTCAATCCGCGTACGCCACTCGTCCGGTGCTGTCTCATTGCTTGTCATCGCCGCTCTATTCGTAAACTTCGCTCGCAGGCCCGAAGGGAAAGAAGACGCCCTCCGAAAAAACGCCGAACATCTCTTCGCCGTCTATGTCGCGGGTTTCGCCAAGCGCCACAAGATCATAATAGACCGCGCGCGCAATGCGCGCCTCAAGCCGCGACCGCATATCAATATAGGGCGCGCGCTCGCCAGTTTCAGGATCAGCGCGAAAGACCAGCTTATGCTCCGGGCCCGCCAACGCCTCGTCCCCCACGTTTGACGTGAAGATGAGTTTTTGGTCGTCCCCCTCGCCTTCCCGGCGCATCAGGACGGCGACGAAAGGCGTATCTTCAACCTCAATCGCCATTTTTTCGACCGGCGTTACAAGGAAATAGTCATCGCCCTCACGGCGCAACACCGTTGAAAACAGGCGCACCAATCGCGCGCGGCCGATGGGCGTTCCTTCATGCACCCAGGTTCCGTCACGCTTGATGGTGAGATCGATCTCGCCGCAAAAATCCGGATGCCATTTCTCGACAGGCGGCAGGCCTTTTTCCCCTGCGCCCTCAAGTTCGGCGGCGTATCGCATCAGATCGGTCATAAACGAAACCGGCGCTAAATTACTTTAGCGCCGGCCCCTCTTTCTTCTTCAGCGCCGCCGTTCTGCGGCAGAGCGTCCACCTTGCGGCGGACGCCTGGGACCTATTCGCAGGTCAGGCAGCGCGCATAAGCGGCGTTCGGATCGTTGAACTCAGCAAAAAACGCGGCTTGCTTTTCCGCCGCGCGCACAATCTGCGCAACGGCGCCTTCCACATGGCGTTGTTTGTCACCGCCAAATTTCGCAATCGTGGTTTCGGACAGATTGCTCATGAACATTTCGAATGTCGTGCGCTTTTGCTTCATGTCGACGACATCGTATTTTTCAAGGCCGGCAAGTTTCGCCGCCGCCGCAGTGGCGTCGTCAAAATCGCCAAGCTTGTCCACAAGCTTCAGCTCCAGCGCTTTCTCACCGATCCAGACGCGGCCCTGAGCGATGGAGTCCACATAGTCTTTATCGAGATTCCGGCCCTCGCCGACAATCGTCAGGAAGCGGTCATAACCGTTTTCCGTAGATTGCTGGATGATGTCCGCCGCGTTTGCCGGCAAGGGGCCGAGACCCGTCGCCAGGATCGGCGCGAGATTGGTGGTGCCGACACCGTCCACATAGACGCCCGCTTCCGCCGCCGTGTTTTCGAAGGTGTTGAAGTACCCGAAAATCCCGATGGAGCCGGTGATGGTCGTTGGCGCAGCCCAGATTTCATCGGCCGCCGCCGCAATCCAGTATCCGCCTGAGGCCGCAAGCGAGCCCATGGACGCGACGACCGGCTTGCCGTCGGCTTTCAGCGCGAGAATTTCGTCACGGATGATGTCCGACGCGAAAGCAGAACCGCCAGGGCTGTCGATGCGCAGCACGACGGCTTTGATTTTGTCGTCCTCGCGCGCCTTTCTCAATTGTGCGGCGATGGTGTCCCCGCCCGCAGCACGGCCAGTCGGCGCTTCGCCGTCAATAATCGTTCCCGCCGCGGTGATCACCACAACATTCGGATCGCCGTCATCATCGGGCTTGTCGAGCGAGGTGAGATAACGCTTGAAACTGACCTTCTTGAAAGACTTGCCGTCCTTGGACTTGCCGAAGGTCTCTTTCAGCTTTTCGTTCATCTCAGCGCGCGACATTAACTCGTCGACAAAACCGGCCTTCATCGCCGCCTTGCCGAGATCGCCGTCAACTTCTTCAAGAAGCGCATTGAGATTGTTGGCGTAATCATCAACCGCGCCGGGGTTAAGACCGCGCGCCTTTTCAATCGTAGACGCATATTCGCGCCACAGCACTGACAGATAAGCCGCGTTCGCTTCTTTTGCCGCCGGCGACATGTCATCGCGCAGGAACGGCTCCACCGCGGATTTGAATGTGCCCACGCGGAAAACGTGACTGGTGATTTTCAGCTTTTCCAGAAGGCTCTTCACATAGACGCCGTAGGAGCCATAGCCGTAAATGAAGAGATTGCCGTAATCATTCATATAGATTTCATCGGCGTTCGACGCGAGGAGATACTGATCCTGACTGTAGGCGTCGCCAACGGCGATGATCTTCTTGCCGCTTTCCTTGAACTTGGCGATTTCATCGACGAGGTAATGAAGCTTTGACGCGCTTGATGGCGAAGCGCCCATGGCGCCGAGGTCAAGAACCAGCCCCTTGATGCGTTTGTCTTCTTTAGCGGCGCGGAGTACGCGAACAACGTCGTGGACTTCGATCTGGGTCGGTTCGTTGATGCCGTAGGCTTCTTCGCGAAGCACTTCGAGCGGGTTCACGTCTTCGGCGATTTCAACGAGCACGCCGTTGGGGTCAAGCACCAGGGCCGCCTCATCGGGGATGGAGACCGAAACCTTTTCACCATTTCCGGCGATGCCGTTGGTGACTTCGACCATGACGCCGACAATGAGGATCAACACAACGAGGCCGATAAGCCCCTGCAGCATCAAAAGAACGCCGATAATGAGCTTGGCGAAGCCCTTGATGAATCCCCAGACCGAAAAATGCGACTCGTGTTCCGACACAAAGGTCCCCTTTACACTTCCGGCGCGAACGCCGACTCCATGGACCCGCCAACCAAGGCGGCTCCTCTGTTTTCCAGGCTCCGGCGCGCAAAAGCGCCAAAACTGACGATCACCCCGCTAAATCCGCCCGCGAAAGCCCGCGGCGCGCGATAATCGGCATGGTAATGACATCGGGCGCGAGGCCGCAAGGGGCAAGAGTTTTTCGACAATCCGAGTGGTTTCCTTGCCAAGCAGTTCTTTAACCCCCACCAAGCCATGCTATCTCAATATTTGGTCCCGAATCGCCGGAACCAACGCCCTTATCTTCAACATCACGCGAGCCCTATGACCGACACCCAGCCTGACCCAGATATCCTGCGGAAATTTGATGAGATTTCGGTAAAATTCGGGCGCGCCCGAACCGCCCTTGGAAAAGTTGTTTTCGGCCAGGAGGAGGTGATCGACCTCACCCTTGCTACACTTGCCGCAGGGGGCCATGGCCTGCTGGTGGGGGCCCCGGGCCTCGCCAAGACCCTTCTCGTCACCTCCATCGCCGATTTGATGGGCCTGTCGGCCAAACGGGTGCAGTTTACGCCTGATCTGATGCCCGGGGACGTGCTCGGGTCCGAAGTTCTGGAGGAAAGCGCCGAGGGACGCCGGGAATTCCGTTTCATTCCGGGACCCGTTTTCTGTCAGCTCCTGATGGCGGACGAGATCAACCGGGCCAGCCCCCGGACCCAGTCCGCGCTCCTCCAGGCCATGCAGGAACATCATGTGACCGTGGCCGGCGCCCGCCATGACCTGCCGACGCCGTTTCATGTTCTCGCCACCCAGAACCCAATTGAGCAGGAAGGCACCTACCCCCTGCCCGAAGCGCAGCTTGACCGCTTCCTCCTCGAAATCGACGTGAATTATCCCGATCTTGAGGCTGAGCGGAAAATGCTCGCCGCCACCACCGGCGCAAACTCAGATCAAGTGGATTCGGTGATGACCGCCGAAGATTTGATGGAAGCGCAAAAACTCGTCCGCGAGATGCCTATCGGCGAACAGGTGGTGGAGATGATCCTGTCCATCACCCGAGCCGCGCGCCCCACGGACGACGCCAAAGACCGCGTCAGGAAATTCGTCGCCTGGGGACCCGGCCCGCGCGCAAGCCAGGCCTTC
>JAUIEG010000333.1 GCA_030428745.1 Alphaproteobacteria bacterium | reverse complement strand
GAAGCCCGTGGAAACCGGTCGCCATGAAGAACGAGGCGCCGTAAATGCCGCCGCCGGAAAACTTGAACATGTCGAGGCTCAACGCCTCGTAATATTCCACCGCCTGAAGTGCGCTGAAAAGCGCGCCGAGAATGATGGTGAGGATCAGGCCGTTCACGAGGCCTTTTTGGTCATTGTGCTGAACAGCATAATGCGCCCAAGTCACGGTTGTGCCAGACAGCAAGAGGATCAGCGTATTGAGAAGCGGCAGGCCCCAGGCCGAAAGCGGCTCAACCCCGACCGGCGGCCACACGCCGCCTATGGCGTGAACACGTCCGTCATTGCCGATGAAGGCGGGATCGCCATTGGCGTTCAACATCTGCGCGCCGTCCGCCAGGATCACCGGGTCAAACGCCGTCGGGAAAAGCGCTGCGCCGAAAAACGCCCAGAACCAGGCGGCGAAGAACATGACTTCCGACGCGATGAAAAGCAGCATGCCGTAACGCAGGCCAAGGCGCACAACGGTCGACGTGTTTTCACCTTTCAGGCTTTCCTGAATGACGTCGCGCCACCAGCCGATCATCGTCGTAAGAACGCCGGCGAAGCCGAGCATGAACATCCAGTTGCCGGAGAGCAAAAACATTTTCGCGCCGCCGTCCTCGTCCGCGCCGCCGACGAGAAGCCCACCGGAGCCGGATTTCATCCAGGCGACCGCGCCGATCATCATGATCGCCGCCGAGATCGACCCGACGAGCGGCCATGGAGACGGATTGACGAGGTGGTATTCGTGTTTGACTTCGGCGCCGGCCATGGCTGGTCCCTCTCAAGCGAATCCTGAAATTTGTCAGTGGTTTCTATACTGCAGCCCGCCGAAAATCCAAGCGCCAACCCCCCTTGGAGGGTGGTCGGCCCCCGCGCTATTCGGCCGCACTGCCCCCGCCGGAGCCCGCGTCGGCGTCCTCCCAGGGGAAAAAGGTGTAGGCGAGCGTGATGGTCTGGACATCATCAAGATTGCTGTCCTTGGCGATCTCCGGGTCAACGAAATAGGTGACCGGCATGGAGACGGCCTCCCCCGGCTGGAGGGTCTGCTCCGTGAAGCAGAAGCACTCGATTTTCTTGAAATAGATCCCGGCCTTTGAGGGGGTCACATTGAAGCTCGCCCGGCCGGTGACGGGCCGGGAGGAGAGGTTTTCCGCCTCAAAAAAAGCAAGCCCGGTCTCGCCGATATGAAGGGTCTGGGAAACCTGTTCCGGCTTGAAGCGCCAGGAGAGCCCATCGCCCACGGTCGCGTCAAAGCGCACTGTCACGGGCCGCTCCAGCACCTCGTCCGCGCCCGCTTCGGCGCGCTGGGTGGTGCCATTCCAGCCGGTGACCTGACAAAAAGCGCGATAGGCCGGAACCGCAGCGAAGGACATCCCCACCATGCCGATGGCGAGGCCTGAAAAAATCAGCGCCGTTTTGCGATTGCGTTTGGCGTTTTCGTCGGTCACGTCCCTCGTTCCTAATTCGCGCTGAGCTTCAAGATCGTCACCAGAAAGACAATCAGGATGAACCCTGCGAGCGACAGGGCGATCGCCAGATTGCGGCGCTTTCGCTGTTTCAGTTCTTCCGGCGTCATGGCTCTCTTTTACAAAGCTGGATCAGAGATAAGTCGTCGCCAGCGCTTCAACAAGCAATGCGGCGAAAAGCGCAAAGAGATAAAGGATTGAAAAGCCGAATAGTTTCTTGGCCGATCCGTAGTCGCCCTCGCCCGCACGGAACACCCGCCAGGAGAGCCAGACAAATCCGGCGCCGAGCCCGGCGCTGACAGCGAGATATAGATAACCCGCCATGCCGATGAAAAACGGCGCGAGCCCTGCGGCGGCGAGGATCAGGGCGTAAAAGAATATCTGGCGCCGGGTGGAGGCTTCGCCCTTGGCCACCGGCATCATCGGCACCCCGGCGCGCTCATAGTCGCCGCGCTTGTAGAGCGCGAGGGCCCAGAAATGCGGCGGCGTCCACAGGAAAATGATCGCGAACAGCACCCACGGCTCCAAAGGCGCGGAACCGGACGCGGCGGCCCACCCCACAACCGGCGGCAAGGCGCCGGCGGCGCCGCCAATGACGATGTTCTGCGGCGTCAGGCGCTTGAGCCACATGGAATAGATGACGACGTAAAAGAAGATCGTGAAAGCAAGAAGACCCGCGGCCAGATAATTCGAGGCGAGCGCTAAAAGCGCCACCGATAGAGCCGACAGGAAACCGCCAAAGGCCGCCGCTTCGGCGCGCGGCACCCGCCCCGCCGGGACCGGCCGGCCGGCCGTGCGCGTCATCACAGCGTCGATGTCAGCGTCCCACCACATATTGAGCGCGCCCGAGGCGCCCGCGCCCACGGCGATCGCAAATAACGATACCGCCGCCAGCGCCGGATTGAGCTCACCTGGCGCCGCGGTCATTCCCACAAAAGCGGTGAAGATCACCAGCGACATGACCCGCGGCTTCAACAGCGCGAAATAGTCGCCCGGCCCCGCCAGAGAATAGCTTTCGGCATAGGTGTCGGTTTTCATCGTGCTCTCACTCATGGCGCGCCTTATGCCGGAAAGGCGCACGGAAGGGAATAAAAACAAGGCGGCCGCAGCGCATTTTCACGCTGCGGCCGCCTTTAAAAGACAATCACCTGATCCGGCGGCCCTAGGATCGCCCAAAGACCGTGCGAACCCCGAAAAGAACGAGGATCAGGACCATGAAGGCGATGAAATAAGCGAGCAGCGTTCCCGCCTGTAAATTCATGAAATGCGACCAGCTGGATTCCAGTTGCCAAACCGCCCGGTCGCCATAAGTCGTCTCCGCCGTCGGCGCGCCGCGGAAATAGCCCCGCAAAAAGCCGCCAAGGGCAAACAGAACCAGCGCCAATAGCGTCATGGAGCCAATCTGCGTGCCCCGGCGCATGATCAGCGACGCCACCAGCACAGAGCCGAAGGCGATGATCAGCGCGATCATGTCGCCATTGAGAAATGTAGCCCTGAAGATCCCCGCCACATCATTGATAATCGTTTCAAGCATGTCCCCTCCACTTATGTCTTGCCCCCTCCAACACCTCCGTCGGCGGGCCATCGCCTAATGGTTAATCAATATTAACGGATTCCTGTGCGCCTCGCCAGCCATGATCCCATCCCGAATCTTCGATGTTTTTCAACGCGCAAACAAAAACCCCGCCGCGGCGGCGCCGGGCGGGGTTTTTGGATCGGCGATAATTCCTAGTGGAATTCGGCTGCGTTTTTGTCGAAACGCGGCAGTTCGTTGAACTGGTGGAAGGGCGGGGGCGACGGCAGCGTCCATTCCAGCGTCGTTGCGCCTTCGCCCCACGGATTGGCAGGCGCCTTACGGCGATAGATGAAGAATGCGTCAATCATCGCCACGAGGAAAACCGCCATGCCCACAAGCGTGACTACATAACCGAGCGACGAAATCCCGTGCCAGAAGGCGAAAGCTTCCGGGTAATCGATATAGCGGCGCGGCATGCCCTGCAGGCCGAGGAAATGCTGCGGGAAGAAGATCATGTTGACGCCGATGAACATGACCCAGAAATGCAGCTGGCCAAGAACCTCGCGATACATTTTCCCGGTCATTTTCGGGAACCAGTAATACCAGCCCGCAAAGATCCCGAACACAGCGCCAAGCGACAGCACATAGTGGAAGTGCGCGACCACGTAATAGGTGTCGTGCATATAGTGGTCGATGCCCGCATTGGCGAGGAGAACGCCGGTGACGCCGCCCACGGTGAACAGGAAGATGAAGCCGATAGCCCAGACCATGGGCGTCTTGAACTGGATCGAGCCGCCCCACATGGTCGCGATCCACGAGAAGATCTTGATGCCTGTCGGCACCGCGATGACCATGGTCGCCGCCACGAAATAGGCTTTCATGTTCACCGACAGGCCGACCGTATACATGTGGTGCGCCCAGACGATGAAGCCGACAAACCCGATTGCAACCATAGCGTAAGCCATGGCGAGATAGCCGAAGATCGGCTTGCGCGAGAAGGTCGCAACGATGTGGCTGATGATGCCGAAGGCCGGCAGGATCAGAATGTAGACTTCCGGGTGACCGAAGAACCAGAACAGGTGCTGGAACAGGAGCGGATCACCGC
>JAUIEG010000332.1 GCA_030428745.1 Alphaproteobacteria bacterium | reverse complement strand
CGGCAATGTTATCACCTCCGGCGTCAAGCTGATGGTGATCGCCATCATCATCGGCATCGGCTCGACACTGTTCTCGTCGGTGACGGAGGCATTCAACACGGGCGACGACCTGACGCTCGCCGAAGTGATGGGCAGCGTCCTCGCCGCCCTCGTTTTCTTCTGGATGGGCATCTTCGCGCCGGGCATCGCTTCGGGGCTCATCACCGGCGCGCCGCAGCTTGGCGCAGGCTCGGCGGCCGGAGCGACGGCAGGCGTGCTTGCGGGCGCCTATGCCGCCGGCCTTGGCGGCAAGGCGCTGATCGGCGCCGGGGCGAAGGGCGTCTCCGGCGCGGTCAAGGCGGGCGCGTCCGTGGCCGGCGGCGCACGGATCTCCTATGCGATGGGCTCGGTCGCTTCCGGCGCGAGCGGCGCCGGAGCAGTCGCCGCGGGTCTTGCGGGCGTCGCCCGCGCCGGCGGCGACGTTGTCCGCCGCACCCTGTCGCGGCCCGGCGACGCGATCCGCGAAGCCTACCAAAGCGGCGCGCGCGGCGCGTGGACCGCGACGGGCGGATCGCCGGTCGGAGGGCCGCCGCCTTCGTCGCCTGCATCGACCGCGAGCCCCGCCTGGGCGCGGCGCATGCAGACGCAACAGCACATGACGCATGCAAGCCAGGCGGCCGCCCACACATTGCGCGATGGCGATCGGGGATCTTCCGGTGCTGCGCCAACGCTCACAGACAAGGACGACTGACCCATGCTCTTCAAACGCTCATCGACTAGCTACGGCCAGAGCCCTTGTCCGGAAACGCCCTATCAGAAGGCGGGGCAGGTCTGGGACGAACGCATCGGCTCGGCGCGCGTGCAGGCGAAGAACTGGCGGTTGATGGCGCTCGGCTGTCTCGCGCTCTCCTTCGCGACCTCCGGAGCCCTTGTCTGGCGGAGCCTGCAATCGACCGTGACGCCCTATGTGGTGGAGATTGACGAAACCGGTGCGGCGCGCGCCGTCGCGCCGGCGATGGAACGCTACAATCCGAGCGATGCGCAGATCGCGCATCATCTGGCGAATTTCATTAGCCATGTGCGCGGGCTTTCGGTCGATCCGGTGGTGGTGCGCGAGAACTGGCTCTCGGCTTATGACTTCGTCACGGACCGGGCGGCGATCGCGCTCAACGAATATGCGCAAGCGAACGATCCTTTCGCGGAGATCGGCCGCAAATCGCGGACCGTCGAGATTGTGAGCGTCGTCCGCGTCTCCGATGACAGCTTCCAGGCGCGCTGGATCGAGAAGAGTTTCGAGAACGGCGCGCTGATGAAGTCGGACCGCTTCACCGGACTCTTCACCATCGTCACCCAGCCGCCGCGCGATGCGGCGACGCTGCGCGCCAATCCACTCGGTTTGTATGTCCACGAGCTCCATTGGGGCCAGGACCTTGTCACAGGAGACTGACCCCATGCGTATTCTGTTTTCCTCATCCATGCTCGCCCTGACGGCGGCCTGCGCGTCGGCGCCCGCCGATGACGGGTTCGACCGTGTCGGCTTTGTCGGCGCCGTCCCGTTCGAGGAGACGGAAGACTACCCCGTCGAAATCGTCGAGACCGCTGTGCCGCTCCCGTTGCCAGGCCAGTTGAAGAAAATCGAGACGGCGCCGGCGAAGCCTCCGGTCCCGCCGGAGCAGGTGATCGAGGAAGGCCGCGAGCATGCGCTGATCGAGCCGACGCCGGACGGCTATGTAAATGCGATTCAGGTCTACCCTTATGCAGAGGGCGCGCTCTACCGGCTTTATTCGAGCCCCGGACAGGTGAGCGACATCGCCTTGCAGCCGGGCGAAGACCTCGTGTCTGTTTCAGCCGGCGACACGGTGCGCTGGGTGGTGGGCGACACGGTCTCGGGCTCGGGCGCCGAGGCGCGCGCGCATGTGCTGGTAAAGCCGATCAATGCCGGCATCCGCACCAATCTGATGATCGCGACCGACCGCCGGACCTATCATCTGGAGCTCGAAAGCGTCGAAACCGGTTACATGGCCGCGCTCTCCTGGCGCTATCCGGCAGACGAACTCACGCGGCTCGCCGCGCGTAATCGTCCCCGTCTTATCCATTGCAACGACTTCAATCTTTGCCAGTTCTTCCACGTACATCCCGCCTTTAATCAAGACACCCTGGCGCGCGCCCGTGCCCAACGTGGCTACCAATGTGATAGGAATGGAAATGACCAAAGCACAGGGGGCGGCGGCGACAATAAACACTGTCGCCCGCGTCAGCCAAGTCGTCCAATCCGCGCCAAACAACAGCGGCGGCACGACGGCCAGCAGAACGCCAATCAGCAGGACGATGGGACTGTAACGCGCCCCAAACCGCTCAATAAACCGCTGGCTCTGTCCTTTACGCTCCTGCGCCTCCTCGACCATTTGGATGCTGCCAGCAAAAACCGGGTCGCCCAACTGTTTCTCTACCGGCACGCTTTCGCCAGTGACGGGGGCCTGGTTGACGCTGGATTCACCGGTGACAATTTCGCCATCGGTGGGGACAGATTGGCCCGGTCTGAGGATGAACACGTCGCCAACAACCACTTCTTCAACAGGGATTTCCTGCTCAGTGCCATTGCGCCGTACCAGAGCAAATTTCGGAGCCAAGTCCATTAATGCCTTTACTGCCGAACGGGTTTTTTCCTCCGTGTAGCCTTCGGCCGCTTCGCTGATAGAGTAAAGGAATACCAGCATGGCACCTTCGGCGGCCTGGCCCATCGCGGTAGCGACGATAGCGGCAATCGCCATCAACAGTTCAATGCCGATTTCGCGCTCGTAAATCAGTTCTTCCAACGCTTCTCGGCCAAAATAGTAGCCGCCGGTGAGAGTGGCCGTAATGTAAATGACCAGCGACACTTGCTCCGGCGCACCTGCCAATCCGATCAGCCAGCCCACCAACAGCAAGACACCCGACGCGGCCGCAGTCAACACTTTAGGGTTACGCCAGGGCTTCGGCTGCTCCGGCATGGATAGCCCAACGTGTGGCGGAAAGCCCATCATGTCTAGCTTCTCTTTCAACGCTTCCGGCGACGTTGCTCCCGGGTCAAAGGTCAGCGACACTTTGGCTGCTTTCGGGTAAATCTTAAGCTGGTTTAATCCAGGGAAATTGCTTAAGCCGCGCTCAATGGCGGCGGCGTCATGCTCGCAGTCGAGATTGCCGACACGAAGGTCAAGTTGTTTTGTACTCATCATTTACACACCTTAATTAGTGTTCATCAGCTATTGAATTCACAAAAATGCCACAAAACCCCAGAAGGATCATGCATAAATAATTCTCTGCCCCAATCAAATTGCTTGATTTCTGTAAACCTTACATATTTGTATTTATGGTGTAAGCTCTTACGCAGCAATTTTTCAGCACATTTCTCTATGTCGTCAACTTCTAAGAAAATCATGGAATTGTTTATCCAAGATTTCACGTAATAATCTTGCAAGTAAAATCCCAAGTCTTCATTTACCTTGAACAAGCACATTTTTTCATCAATGATGACTTCCTCAAAGCCAAGAGCCCGATAAAATTCTCTTGACTCTTTATAGTTTTTTGCTCCGATAAATGTGCGAATTGTTTTGGGTTGATAATTCATTAAACCATAAGTTCAATAACAAATCAAAACCTGTTCAGATGACTCAATCTTCAGAGTCAATCCAGGCGAGGCAACCGGCACCAATCCGACGCAAACGCTCGTCTGTGGCAGCGGACAAGGTTTTACCAGCTTCAGCAAAACAGATTCGTTTATCTTGCATACGTGATCTTTCATGGGCAGCAGCAACGCATGCTTCATAATATTGCCACCGTTTATCCGAATTATCGGCGGTAAATTGGGCAAGCCGTAATAAAATGAGGGGCATCTCATCAGGACATCCCCCTTCTTTAACCGCCTTCAACGCGTCGATCATCGCAACACGGCCGTTTTCATCATCCCCATCCACAAAATATTTCAACATTCCCTTCAAATAGTAAGCTTCTGGTTTAATCCATTGAATCTGATGTTTTTGGATCAATCCAAAAACAGTTTGCAAAAACAGCTCCGCATCGACAAAACGTTTTAATTCATATGCAATTTTGGCTTGGGCCAAGGCAAACCCAGCCCGCTCACGCACCAGCAAACCACCTCGAT
>JAUIEG010000331.1 GCA_030428745.1 Alphaproteobacteria bacterium | reverse complement strand
CGCCTTGTCGGGCCCCCATCGCAGCGACCTTCTGGTGACCCATCGCGCCAAGGGGCGGGCGGCGCGGCTCTGCTCCACAGGCGAGCAAAAGGCGTTGCTTATCGGCCTTGTTCTCGCCAATGCGCGCGCGCTCAGCCTTTCAGATCCGACTGCGCCGCTTATATTGTTATTGGACGAAATCGCCGCGCATCTCGACCACGGAAGACGGGCGGCGCTTTTTTCCATTCTCGACGATCTTGGCTTCCAGGCGTTCATGACGGGGACTGACCGGTCCCTGTTCGAGGCCTGGGGCTCGCGCGCCCAGCATTTCGATGTGTCGGACGGCGCGGTTCATGAAACCCGATTGACGTAAAAAAGAAAGAAAAGACCCATGGCGAACAACGCCGCGCCGAATGAAGAATACGGCGCCCAATCCATCAAAGTGCTCAAAGGCCTCGACGCTGTGCGCAAGCGTCCGGGCATGTATATCGGCGACACCGATGACGGATCGGGCCTGCATCACATGGTCTATGAGGTCGTCGACAACGCCATCGACGAAGCGCTCGCTGGTTATTGCGACACGGTCGAGGTGATCCTCAATGAAAACGGCTCTGTCACCGTGACCGACAATGGCCGCGGCATTCCGACCGATATTCACGAGGAAGAAGGCGTTTCCGCCGCGCAGGTCATCATGACTCAGCTGCACGCCGGCGGAAAATTCGACCAGAATTCCTACAAGGTCTCTGGCGGTCTGCACGGCGTTGGTGTGTCGGTGGTGAACGCGCTTTCGGAATATCTCGACCTCAGAATTTGCCGTAACGGCAAAGAACACTTCATGCGCTTCAAGATGGGGGAGCCGGAAGGCGATCTTGAAGTCGTCGGCGACGCGATCCGCACCGGCACGGAAGTCACGTTCATGCCGTCGGAGACGATCTTCACCGGCATTGAGTTCGATTTCGATACGCTTGAACACCGCCTGCGCGAGCTGGCCTTTTTGAATTCCGGCGTTTCCATCAATCTCATCGACAAGCGTCATGTAGAGACGCGCACCGAAGCAATGATGTATGAAGGCGGTCTTGAAGCGTTCGTGCGTTATCTTGATGATGCGAAATCACCGCTGATTTCTGCGCCCATATCCTTCATTTCGGAAAAGGACGGGCTCGCCGTCGAAGTCGCTATGTGGTGGAACGACAGCTATCACGAAAAGGTGCTGTGCTTTACGAACAACATCCCGCAGCGCGACGGCGGCACCCATTTGGCGGGTTTTCGCGCGGCGCTGACGCGCATCATCAACAGCTATTCGCAAAGCTCCGGCATCGCCAAAAAGGAAAAAGTGACGGTCACGGGCGACGATGCGCGTGAAGGCCTTACCTGCGTTCTGTCGGTGAAAGTGCCTGACCCGAAATTTTCTTCGCAGACAAAAGACAAGCTGGTTTCGTCGGAAGTGCGTCCCGTCGTGGAGAGCGCCGTCAACGAAAAACTCAGCGAGTGGTTTGAGGAAAATCCGGCGGAAGCCAAGCGTGTTGTCCAGAAAATCGCCGAAGCGGCGGCGGCCCGCGAAGCGGCGCGGAAGGCGCGCGAGCTGACACGGCGCAAATCCGCGCTCGACGTGGCGTCGCTGCCGGGCAAGCTCGCCGATTGTCAGGAGCGCGATCCGGCCAAGTCCGAACTTTTCATCGTCGAGGGCGATTCCGCCGGCGGCTCCGCTAAACAGGCGCGCAATCGCGAGAACCAGGCCGTGCTGCCCCTGCGCGGCAAGATCTTGAATGTCGAGCGCGCGCGCTTTGACAAGATGCTGTCGAGCCAGGAAATCGGCACGCTCATCACCGCGCTTGGCACCGGCATTGGCCGCGACGATTTCAACCCGGACAAGCTGCGCTACCATAAGATTGTCATCATGACTGACGCTGACGTTGACGGCGCGCATATCCGCACGCTGCTTTTGACGTTCTTCTTCCGGCAGATGCCGGAGCTTATCCGCCGCGGGCATTTGTTCATCGCTCAGCCGCCGCTCTTCAAGGTCGCGCGCGGCAAGTCGGAGCAATATCTCCTCGACGATAAATCGCTCAACGACCACCTTTTCGCAGAAGGCATCGTTGAGGCGTCACTGATGCTGGAGGGCGGTGAAACCATCGCCGGGCCGGATCTTGCCGATCTGGTGGCGCGCGCGCGCAAGGTGCGCGACTCCATTGATGAATTTCCGCATCGGTTTAATCGCGACCTGATCGTGCAGGCGGCGCTCGCCCGGGCCTTGTCGGAAGCGCGCGACGGGCCGGAAGCGCAGGCGCTGGCGGACAAGGTGGCCGCGCGGCTCGACATGGTCGCCGATGAGTTCGAGCGCGGCTGGAAAGGCGCGCCGGACGGCGAGGGCGGCTATGTGTTTGAGCGGGAATTGCGCGGCGTCAAGGAAACCCATGCGCTTCCACGCGATCTGCTGTTATCCGCTGACGCGAAGAAAGTGCAGGCTGGCATGGAAGGGCTCGCTGACGCCTTTGACAAGCCGGCGACCTGGGCGCGCAAGGACCAGCGCGTGCGCGTCACCGGGCCCAATAGTCTCCTCCGCGCGGTTCGCACCGCGGGCGAGGCGGGCGTCAAGCTCCAGCGCTACAAAGGTCTCGGCGAAATGAACCCGAACCAGCTCTGGGAGACAACGCTCGACGAAAATGCGCGCGTTCTCTTGCAGGTAAAGGTGAAGGAGGCCGATGACGCCGACGACATTTTCTCACGCCTCATGGGCGACATTGTTGAGCCGCGCCGGGCGTTCATTCAGGAAAACGCCCTGTCGGCGGCGCTGGACGTTTAGAGGGGCGTTTACTGCGCTGGATCGTTGTCGTTGGCCGCTTCAGGCGCAATGTCATCGACGCCGTAGCGTGAAACCTCATAGCCTTTGGCCTTGAGCAGCGCAGGCACGGAGAATTCTCCGCCCACAAGATGCGCTGCGCCCACGGCGACCATCGCCTTGCCGCTATGTTCTTTCAGCGCGGCGTCGAGTGTTTCCGCCCAGGCGGCGTTCCGGTCGACAATCAAGCGCTGATAAACTTCCGGCGCCTGATCGCGCATGTCTTCGTTCATATTGACGTCGATGAGGTCCACATCGCCTGTCGCCCATGCGGCGAAGAGTTCGTCAAAGGCGCCCGCCTGTTTATCCCAGTCGCGGATGGTGATGACGAGAAGCTCTTTTTCGACTTCCGGCGACAGTCCGGTGAAAAACTCTAGCTGTTCTTCAATGGTTTCGAAAAACCGCACATCCTTGCCGGCGGCTTTGGCGTCGGCGAGGAGCACATTGTCGACCCCGGCGCCGGGTTGAAAACCCTGGTTGATGATGAACTGGACGCTCAACGTTAAAAACGCATTCCAGGGCCGCATCGTGTCGATGGCGGCGTAAGGCAGTTGCAACTCGCCGGCGATTTCGCGGAGTTTTTGCGCATCCGCAGTGTCGAGCATCGATGCGAGCGTCACGTCTTTCGGATTGAAGCCCTGCGTCATGACCGTATTTAGCGTTTTCGCTTGGGCGTCAGCGGCGGTCGCATCCACTTCGAAATAGACGGTCGCGGCGTCGTCAAACGCTTCGGCTAAAACGTCGTTCCGCCACTGCAGCGAGGGCGGCAGGATGTGAAACGTGCCCAGCAGGATGAACTCGGAATCCTCATCTGCGACGCGCCACATGGCCGGCGTCGCTGTCTCTGTCGGTTCGGCGGCGGGCTCCTGTGCGGAGAGAGCCTCGAGCCCGGCCTCGAGTTGAGTTTGGGCGAGAGCGGCGGGTGCGCCGGAAAGGGCTGTAAAGACTGAAAGGGCGACAGCCGCTGTCTTGATATGGTTCATATAACTCGCCTTTTTCGTTTCAGCGCAGCCTCGTAACGGGGCGCTGGTCCTATCTCGCATCTGGAGCATACGCCTTCAAGGGGGCGAAATCAGGGCGCCCTGCCTGTGGTCTGGCGCGCTTGCCCAAGAAGGCCCAATCGCGTACACCCCGGTGCCTCAAAGCGGGTCCCTTAGCTCAGCTGGATAGAGCGCTGCCCTCCGAAGGCAGAGGCCAAAGGTTCGAATCCTTTAGGGACCGCCATTTTCCTGTGCATCATCGGATTACGGCCCTGTGCCGAGCGCGCCTCGCCTTGACCGTTGATAGGTGCTGCAGGGCGCGGGC
>JAUIEG010000330.1 GCA_030428745.1 Alphaproteobacteria bacterium | reverse complement strand
CTGATGGAGGATGTGGAGTTCGTCCGGCGTCTCGCGAAGAAAAACGGGAGAGGCGTTCTGCGAATCCTGAACACGCGCGCCGTCACATCGGCTGAGCGCTATGAACGCGATGGCTATCTCCGGCGCGTTGCAAAAAACCTGACCATTCTAATGCGCTATCGGCTCGGCGCCGCGCCGGAGAAACTGGCGAAGGCTTATCGCTGATGCGCGGCACGGTGATCATTTTCGTCAAAGCGCCGGTCGCGGGCCGTGTGAAGACGCGGCTCGGGCGAGAGATTGGCTATGGCCGCGCCGCTGCGCTTTTCCGCATCATGACGCAAAGAACTATTGCTGAAAGTTTGAAAGGCGAATGGCGAACCGTGCTCGCCGTCGATCCGCCGTCAGCAACGCATGACAGCGCACGTTTCTGGCCGTCGAATGTGGCGCGCGTTCCGCAAGGCGGCGGCGATCTCGGTGCGCGTATGGCGCGCGGGTTTCGCAACGCGCCCGAGGGGCCCGTCATCATCATCGGCGCTGATGCGCCCGCCATGCGCGCGCGCCATTTGCGGGCGGCGTTTGTTGCCCTGAGGGGCGCGGACGCCGTGTTCGGCCCGGCGGAAGATGGCGGCTACTGGCTGATCGGCTTGAACCGCCGCCGCGCCGCGCCGGAATTGTTCAAGGGCGTTCGCTGGTCGACGAAACATGCACTGAAAGACACGCTGAAAACCTTGCCGCCCGACTTTGATGTGCGGCTTCTCGATAGGCTCGCCGATGTTGACGAGGCGAGGGATCTTGCGGTGATTAGACCGGCTGCGGCGGCGCATTGACCTTGCATGGCGCCCGCGCCACTCTCGCGAGAAAACGGGAGGCTTCAGGATGAAATGGGTCGGCATAGGTGTCGCGGCGCTAGTCGTTATCGGTCTTTATTTCTTTTACGGCGTCCTGCCGCAGCGCTTTGACGCCAAGACCAATGTCGTCCTTCCTCATGAGCCTTATGACGTAAGCGATGCGGCGCGCGCGCTGCACGGAACCATTCCTATCGCCGATCTTCACGCCGACACATTGCTCTGGAAACGCAATCCCGCCAAACGACACTCGCGCGGCCAAACTGATCTGATGCGCCTGCGCGAAGGGGGTGTCGCCTTACAGGTCTTCACAGCGGTGACGAAAGTGCCGCCCGATATGAATCTTGATGAAAACGCCTCGGACAAGGACAGCCTGACCTTGCTGATGATTGCGCAAGGGTGGCCGCCGCGTACATGGTTTTCCATTTACGAGCGCGCCGCGTTTCAGGCGGACCGGCTGGTAAAGCTTGAAAGTGCGGCGCCGGATGACTTCGTGTTCGTGCGCAGCGCATCGGACCTTCAGCGCGCGCTCGATCAGGGAAAACTCGGCGGCGTCTACGGGATCGAAGGCGCCCATCCGCTTGAAGGCAAGCTTGAGAACATTGCGCTCTTGCGCGCCAAGGGGCTGCGCGTCATGGGGCTGCAACATTTTTTCGACAATGAGCTTGGCGGCTCGCTGCATGGTCAATCGGGCGCCGGTCTCACTGGGTTCGGCAAGGAGGCGGTGGACGAGGCGGTGCGCCAGGGCATGATTATCGATGTCGCTCATTCATCGCAGGCGGTGGTGCGCGATGTGCTGGCGCGCACGACAAAGCCGGTGATCGTTTCGCATACGGGCCTTAAAGGTCATTGCGACACCGCGCGGAATATTCCCGACGATCTCATGAAAGCGATCGCCGATCAGGGCGGGCTGGTGGGCGTTGGCTATTGGGAGGCGGCGGCCTGTTCAACGACGCCCGAAGGGATCGCGTCGCAGATCGTCTACGCCATTGATCTTCTCGGTCTCGATCATGTGGCGCTCGGCTCCGACTATGACGGCGCTGTCACCACGGGTTTCGACGCATCGGAGCTTCCCGCGCTGACGCAGGCGCTGATGGATGCGGGGCTGACGGAGGATCAGATTCGCGCGGTCATGGGCGGCAATGCGGTGCGGTTCTTTCTGGAGCATCTGCCTGCGCAGTAAGCAGGCGTGTGCCATCTGTGCGAAAGCATGCTAGTTAGGACACACATTTTTTCGTGAAGCGGGGGCGCATCATGACTGCGGAAGAGCCAACACCGGCAAAGTCGGCTGAACCGGCTAAACCGGGTAAACCGGGTAAACCAAAAAAGCCGAAGAAGCCGAAGAAGCCGAAGAAGCCGGAAGATCCCATTCCGCCTGACGGGTCATGCAAGAATTGCGGAACGGTGCTGACCGGCGATTATTGCCATCAATGCGGTCAGCGCGCGGACGAACCGCGCCGCGTGGTGGTTGGCCTCGTTCAGGATTTCCTGGTCGACACGCTCGCCATTGACGGCAAGTTGGCGCGCTCCATCGGTCTTCTGCTCTGGCGGCCCGGACGTCTTGCGCGCCGTTATCTCGACGGCAAGCGGGTCACTTATTCTCCGCCGTTCCGGCTTTACCTCTTCGGCAGCGTGTTCTTTTTTCTTCTCGCCTTTGCGATGATCGGCACGCCGTCGGGTCTCGATCCGAAAGCCGTAAGCACTGCGGCGCTCACCGAGGATGTGCTTGCCGACATAGAGGCTGATGACCCTGACGCCGCCGCAAGGCTGCGCGCCTTGAAAGAAAACCGGGAAGAAAATACTGACGAAAGCGCGACGGAAGAAACCGGCGAGGGTGCAGGCGAGCAAGAAAAACGCCTCGACATTGAGAAGACCTGGGAAGAGCGCAATTATGACGGGCCCGACTGGCTGGAGCCCCATGCGCGGAAGATGTATGAAGCCACGCAACATGCGTTTGAGGATCCGCGCCTGTTCTTTGCGCAATCGAAGGAAAACCTGCCGCGTGTTTTGCTTTTAGCGCCAATCTTTTACGCGCTGATTTTGGTGATTCTTTATATCTACCGCCGCAAATTTTTCGTCTACGACCATTTCGTCGTCAGTCTTTACATGCATGCGGCGCTTTACGCGTATCTGTTTCTGGCGCTGATTTTCAGCACGATACCGGGCGTCGGTCCGTTGCTCGCCGCCATTCCCTTGATCTGGGGATGGCTCCAACCTTTTGCGGTTTTCCGCCAGGCTTACGGCTCCAACTGGATATCGGCCTTCCTGAAATGGGTGGTTTCCGTCGCCGTCTATTTCGCGCTGCTCGCCCTGATCATCACCCTCGGCTTTTCGGTCAGTCTCTATCAAAGTTGAAAAGAGCTTCCAAAACAGCAAACGCCGCCCGGATGGGGCGGCGTTTGCTTGTCTTCTCTGTTCGCCGCCGCCGGTTAAGGCGTCGGCGCCAGTCTTTTAGGCGGCTGCGCCAGTGGCGAGCGCGGCGGGGATCGCCACGGCCATCGCGACAATCGCGACCAAGACATAAAAAGCGACGGTTTTGGTCTTCGGGCCGGCCTTGAAGGCCGGAGCGGCGAAGTCCGCCGGATTGGTTGTAATCGCCATAACACTACTCCTCGGGGCCGCGTATTCTGGGCGTAATCGCCTATTGTTTTAGGGCCCTTCATAAAACTGTCATCAATATGGCGCACGCGGTGCGCAATGTCAAGGAATAAAGCGCAAATTATGCGCTTTTGACACAAAACTGTAACGCATGTGACGGGCTGAAGCCCAGTAAATCCGCCATTTTTGGGGATTTTGCGTCAATATATGACGCCTTTTGTGACAGTCTTTGTGACAAATTTTGAGGCGGAGTTTCGCCGCCTCAGCCTGTCACACAAGCGCGGGCGCCGCCTTTTTGCGGGCCGGCTTTTTGGTGGCCGGCTTTTTGGGGGCAGGTTGGGGCCGCGAGAAAACCCAGAGATCGTCCTTTGAATCGCCGGGCCGGAACGCATAGCCGTCAACCGCGAAGTCTTTGAGGTCTTCCGCGCGCTCGATCCGGCGCTCGGCGGCCCAGCGGGCCATCATCCCCCGGGCGCGCTTGGCGAAAAAGCTGATGATCTTCGCCTCGCCACCCTTCACGTCCTTGAAGACCGGCGTCACCACCGGCGCCTTCAGGGCCTTGCGGTCGACGGCGCCGAAATACTCGTTTGAGGCGAGGTTCACCACTGTCGGGTCCTCATGGCCTTTGACCGCCTTGTCGATTTCCCGGGAAATTTTGTCGCCCCAGAAATCATAGAGACTAGCCCCGCGCGGATTTTTCAGGCGTGAGC
>JAUIEG010000329.1 GCA_030428745.1 Alphaproteobacteria bacterium | reverse complement strand
CCACACCCAGCTTGCACTGCCGTCGCCTTTGACTTTGTCGAGATTGCTGTCCTTGAGAATCTTCAGCGCCTCTTCCTCCGTCTCCGGAACATAGGCCGTGAAGTCATAGACGGCGCCTTTGGTGTCAGCGCGAATATTTGACGGAATCATCCAGGTGAATTCCGCAGCGGAAACCGTCGCCTCATCAACAGTCGCCGCAAGCTTGCCGTTGACGCGGCTTTCCATTTTTGTCGCCTTCATCGTTCCGAGATCGAGAAGGTCTTTTTCCGTCATCGGCGGCTTTTCATCTTTCAGGCCCCAGGCGAGCAGACCGGAAAAGTCGATATCGCGCCATTCGAAGCTCTCCATCGCGACTTGCTGACTTTCCGGCGCAACAAAGCCAGCCAGAGGACCAGACAGGAAAAATGCGCCCTGGGGGCCCATGGCTTCACGTAGCGCCGCAAGGGATTCCGCGCTCTGTTTCATGTCATAGGCGAGATCATTTGCAATGATCGCGCTGACGCGCCCGCCGCCAATGCCGACCAGCCGCAGGTCGGGCGCCGCAAACGCCACCGCAGGGGTTTCGTCGGTCTGCGATGCAAATTCCATATCTTTGAAATAGAGCCCCGCAAGATTGACAGCGTTGATAAAGCGCGCGCCTTCATCGCCTTCTCCGTCGCCCTCAACGCCGCCCTGGCGAATTTGAAGCTTGTCGAATTCGACGCCGCCGATCGTCAACTCGACGGACGCCTGCTCTTCTTCCAGCCCGAAAGAAGAGACGTCGAGAAAACGCACTTTTTGAAAAACCGTTTCAAATGGCGCGTCCGGGCCAGCCTCGGCGGCGCCGCGAATCCGCTCAATGGCGTCCATGTCGACGCCGTAAAATTCGGCGCGCGCGACCGTGACCCCTTCGCCATCGTCAGCGTCGGCGAAGCGCAGATTTTCAACCACCGTGGCGCCGAGCTTGTCGTCGAAGCGCGAGGTTTCATAAGTCGGCCGCTTGTCTTCGGGCATCAGCGACAGGAGCGCATCGATATCGACGGCTTCCGCGCCTTTGAGCGTGAACCGCTGATCGAGAGGGGAGCCGGCGCTCGCTTTCGCCGCCTGCTGGCTCGATTCCGATTTCGGCGCGTCGGCGGCTTCGTCTTTTTTTCCACAGGACATAAGCGCAAGCGATGCAACGCCGGCCAGCAGGATGTTGGAAAGTTTCATGAAAATCGTCTCCCTCGACGTTTAAGTCCGCGCGGCGCATAGCAGGCGCGGCCCCCTCAGGTGAATATCGCGCCCCTCCTATATCCGGGTTGAGGGGCCAAGCCTAGGTTCAGGGCAGGACGGATTCGATCAGCCGCCGGGTTTCCGGGGCTGACCAGTCGACCTCTCCGACAATGCGGCCGATTTCCTCACCCTTGGCGCTGTAGAGAATGCTGGTGGGCAAAATGTTCGCCCCGCCTGCGGAAAACGCAAAGGTCATTCTGGGATCGGCGTAGAGTTTCAGATTCTTGATCTCCAGCCGGTCGAGAAAAGCCTGCGCCGTCTCCGGCCCGCGCGGATCCGCGGCGACCGCCACCACTTCAAAGCGCGCGCCGCCGAGATCGCCCTCAAGAGCGTCAAGCGACGGCAGCTCCACAAGACAAGGCGCGCAGGTTGTCGCCCAGAAATTGACCAGCACCGCACGCCCGCGAAAATCCGCAAGCGTCATATTTTCACCCTCATAAAGAAAGAAGGCGTCCGGCGCGCCGCGCGGCGGGAAGGTGTAGACGAAGTCAGCCATCTCCCCGGTCAGGAGCGACTGGTCGCGGTCCAGCGCCGACGCGGCGCTTTGCCCCTTTGGGCTTACACTCGCGCTCACGATGACGTAGAGGAGGAGCGCCGCGCCGAGGCCGCCCCAGAGGAGAAGCCAGAAACGCGGCTGTTTGAGTAGAGAAGACACCAGTTACGCTCCAGAACCTGTTAGAATTTATGTCAGATAAAACCGAACGGCCCCAAAACCAAGGACCCGAAAACCAAATGTGGGGCGGACGCTTTTCCCAGGGCCCCGCAGAAATCATGGAAGCGATCAACGCCTCCATCGATATCGACAAACGGCTCTGGCGCGAAGACATCGCCGGATCGAAGGCCCACGCTGCGATGCTGGCCGAGGCCGGGATTATTTCGCACGCCGACGCCGATGCGATCCTCAAAGGCCTAGACCAGGTGGCGGGCGAGATCGAGGCCGGGACGTTCAACTTTTCGAAAGCGCTCGAAGACATTCACATGAATATCGAGGCGCGGCTTAAAGAAATTGTCGGCGAACCCGCCGGACGGCTGCACACCGCGCGATCGCGCAACGACCAGGTGGCGACGGATTTCCGCCTCTGGTGCCGCGGCGCCTGCGAGGATGCAGCGTCGGCGCTGGGCGATCTGATGGCGGCGCTGGCCGAGCGCGCCCTGGAACATAACGACGCCATCATGCCCGGCTTTACACATTTGCAGACGGCGCAGCCCGTCACCTTCGGCCATCACCTGCTCGCTTATGTGGAGATGTTCTCTCGCGACGCCGGCCGCTTCATGGATGCGCGCGAGCGGATGAACGAAAATCCGCTTGGCTCGGCGGCGCTTGCGGGAACGCCCTTCCCCATCGACCGTGACGCCACCGCAAAAGCGCTCGGCTTTGACAGGCCTTGCGCCAATTCTCTCGACGGCGTCGCCTCGCGCGACTTTGCGCTGGAGCTTTTGTCGGCCGCGGCGATCGCTGCGGTGCATCTGTCGCGGCTCGCCGAAGAAATCGTTTTGTGGACCTCGCCGCAATTTGGTTTCGCCTCATTGACGGACGCTTTTTCCACCGGCTCCTCCATCATGCCGCAAAAACGCAACCCGGACGCCGCCGAACTGGTGCGCGCCAAAACCGGCCGCATCAACGGCTCGTTGAATTCACTTCTGTCGGTAATGAAGGCGCTCCCCCTCGCCTACGCCAAGGATTTGCAGGAAGACAAGGCGGCGACATTCGAGGCGGTCGACGCCCTCGCCCTCGCGCTATCCGCCATGACCGGCATGGTGCGCGATTTACAGCCGAACCGCACAGCGATGAAAGAAGCGGCGGCGCGGGGATACTCCACCGCCACCGATATCGCCGACTGGCTGGTGCGCGAGCTCGGCATGCCCTTCCGCAACGCCCATCACGTCACCGGCCGCATTGTCGCCGTCGCCGAACAATCGGGCAAAAGGCTCGACCAGTTGGCGCTCGCCGACATGCAGGCCGTCGAACCGAACATCACTGACGACATTTTCAACGTGCTCTCCGTCGAAGCGTCCGCCGCGTCGCGCAAAGCCTATGGCGGGACGGCGCCGGAAAATGTTAAGCGTGAAGCCGAGCGCTGGATCGACGCGCTGAAAAAGGAGTAGCCCCATGCGCGCCCTATTGCTCATTCTTGCTCTTTCATTCGCTGTTTCCGCTTGCGGCAAGAAGGCGCCGTTGCGCGCGCCCGAAAAGCCCGAAGAACAATCCTTGATGCGGTAGGCGCGCCTTGCACCATTTCGATTACCGGAACGGCCGCCTTTATGCGGAAGATGTTGATGTCACGGCGCTTGCCGGCGACATTGGCGCACCTTTTTATGTCTATTCCGAAGCGACCCTGCGCCGCCATATGCAGGTTTTTCACAAGGCGTTTTCAGGCGCAGATCCGCTCGTCGCTTTTTCGGTCAAGGCGAATTCCAATCTCGCGGTATTGAAAGTGCTCGCCAGCGAAGGCGCGGGCGCCGATGTCGTTTCCGGCGGCGAACTGATGCGCGCCATGAAAGCCGGCATCGCCCCTGACAAAATCGTTTTTTCAGGCGTCGGGAAAACCCGCGATGAGATGCAGGCTGCGATTAACGCAGGGATATATCAGTTCAATGTTGAATCGGCGCCGGAGCTTGAGGCGCTGAACGCATTAGCGCTTGAGCTGAATGCGCGCGCGCCAGTCGCCCTGCGCGTCAATCCGGATGTCGCCGCCGGCGGGCATGACAAAATTTCCACTGGCCGCAAGGAAGACAAATTCGGCGTCGCCTGGGAAGACGCGCGCGGGCTTTACGCGCGGGCCCGCGACATGAAAGGCGTCGACGTGGTTGGCGTCGATCTGCATATCGGATCGCAGATCTCAGATCTCGCGCCCTTTGAGGCGGCGTTCACCAAGACGGCC
>JAUIEG010000328.1 GCA_030428745.1 Alphaproteobacteria bacterium | reverse complement strand
TGCGGATTTTTACCGGCGGCGCGGTTCCTCAAGGCGCCGATCATGTTGTCATTCAGGAAGATGTGACGCGCGAGGGCGATCACATCACCGTCAATGAGCATCAGGATATGCCGCGCAATATTCGCGCTGCGGGGATCGATTTTAAAAAGGACGATATATTAGCCGAGAAAGGCGCGCACCTGCATGAAATTCACGGCGCAGTTTTTGCGGCGGCGAATGTTGCGGAAATTTGCGTTTATCGACGCCCATGTGTGGCGGTCTTCTCCAATGGCGATGAGTTGAAAGAGCCGGGGTCCGAGCTGAAACCAGGCGAGGTCATCAACTCGAATCATTACGCGCTTTGCGCGATGATCCGAAAGTGGGGTGGGGAGGCGCTTTATCTTGGCTGCGCTGCTGACAATGAAGAGGCCATTCGCGACTATTTCAAGCGCGGGGCAGACGCCGACATCATCATTTCCGTGGGCGGCGCCTCGGTTGGCGACTATGATTTTGTAAAATCGGCATTCACAAAAGAAGGCGGCGAAACACGGTTTTCCAAAGTTGCTGTTCGGCCGGGCAAGCCCACCTGGTGCGGGAGAATTGGTGAAACACGGGTGGTGGGTCTGCCGGGCAATCCTGCCTCGGCGATCGTGACGGCGGCGCTTTTTGTGCAGCCGCTGGTGCGCCGTCTGGCAGGAGAGAATTGGGCGGCGCCGTTTTTGACAGCGGCCTTGGCGGCGCCGGTTAGCGCGAATGGCGGTCGTGAGGCCTATATGCGTGCGCAGGAAAAAGACGGCTTAATATCGCCTGCGCCGAACCAGGATAGTTCGCTGCTTTTTCCTTTCGGCGCGGCCAATGCGCTCCTTCGTCGTTTGCCGCATGCGCCTGCTCTTGAATCCGGCGAAAAAGTCGAATTCGTGCGCCTGCGTTAAAAAACCATTCCAAACCAGCGCAGCAGGAGACGCACGCTGACATAAAGGATGAGCACAGCGGTCAGGCGTTTGATGGCAAGGCTCGACAGGCCCACATTCGCGAGACGCGAGCCGAGTTGCCCGCCGATCAGCACCGCCGGAAACAGCATCCAGTAATCGCCGATCATGGAGAGCGCGTCCATGTCGCCGAGTTTCATGAGTTGGCCGGTTAGGCCTGAAAGCGAATTCACGAGAATGAAGACGCTGCACGCGCCGGCGATTTCCTTTGGGCGCCCCCAGCGGATCAGATAGAGCACCGGCGCCAGGAAAATGCCGCCGCCAATGCCGACAAGGCCGGAAAGAAAACCGATCAGGCCGCCGACGATCCAGGCGAGTGTGGGAGAAGCAGGCCGCAGATGGGCGTCCGCATCATGTTTGCGGTCGAGCGCCAGATGCAATCCTGCGGCGAGTAGCGAAAAACCAAGTGCGCCGATGAACAATGTTTCCGAAACAGGGATGCGCCCGCCCGCCCAGGCCGCGGGAATCGACGTGATCAGAAAGGGCGCAATCCGGCCAAGCCGCAGATTGCCGCTGCGGGCGAAGGCGAAGGTTCCGCCAGCGACGACAATGATGTTGCAGCTGAGCGCGATCGCAGGAAGGATGCGGTAATCGGCGCCGGACAGGACAAGCAAGGCGTTATAGGTGGAGCCGCCGCCGAACCCGACCGAGGCGTAAAGCGCAGCTGTGACAAAGAATAAGAAAAGCAGATATAAGGGCATGATTTCGAAGCTTTTTCGACGTGTGTTGTAGACGATGCCGGAAGTAAATGGAACGCTCGACAAGACCACGGACAGGATTGCCGTCATCCTTGCGGGAGGCGGGGGGCGGCGCATGGGCGGCGCCGATAAAGGCGCGCTCATGCTCGCAGGGCGGCCGCTTGCCGATCATGTGCAGGCGCGATTGGCGCCGCAATCAGACCGCATATTGATTTCCGGTCTTCATGATTACGACTGCGCAGGGGTGAGTGTTGTTCCTGATCGCGATGATGGCCCGCGCGGCCCGGCGGCGGGGATTTGGGCTGCTCTGAAATGGATCGAACGCAATGCGCCGGAGGTGGACGGATTCTTGTCCGTGCCTGTGGATGGACCGTTTCTTCCCGACAACCTTTTTGAGCGTTTGTCAGACGGCATTGGTTCGGCCATCGCTTGCGACGCGACGGGCGCTCATCCGACCTTCGCTTACTGGGATTGCGATGCTCTCTATGCGGCCTTTTCAACAGCGCCGGACGGCTATGGCTTTCCATTAAAGGAGCTTGCGGACAGCGTTCACGCCGAACGAGTGATGTTTGAGGACGCGAACGCTTTTCTCAACATCAATTCGCCGGAAGACCTTGCGCACGCTGAAAACATCCTGCGCGACTAGAGAAAGCGCGCCACCACGTCCTTATAGGAACGAGAAAGTTTCAGTTCGGCGCCATTGTCGAGAACAAGGAAATACTCGCCGTTGGAATGCGGGTGCAGTTCTTTGACGCGTTTTACATTAACGATGGCCGATCGGTGAACGCGCTGAAACCGCTCCGGATCGAGGCGCGTTTGCAGCGCTTTCATGGTTTCGCGGATGATATGCGTCTTTCCGCCCGCATGGATGCACATATAGTCGCCGGCGGCGTCGATCCATTCGATTTCATCGGCGTCGAGCATGACGACTTTTGAACCGTCCTTGAAGGAAAGCCGCTCTGGATAGCGCTGCTTGTCAGTCCATTCCGGATCAGCGATGAGCTCCTTGATCCGGTCACGATCATCGTCGGAAAGGGAGGCGAGCATTTCAATGAGCTTTGATTCACGGCTCGCGGCGACCTTGCTTTTCAGCGCTTCGCGGGCGCGGTGTACGGCGTCGCTGAGGCGCTCTTCCTCCACCGGTTTGACGATGTAATCGAGGGCATTCGCCTCGAAAGCGTCGATGGCGTATTTGTCGTAAGCCGTAACGAAGATAAAGAGCGGCGCAGGCGCCCCGATCATGGCGCGCACGACGCCGAAACCGTCAAGGCCCGGCATCTGGATATCCAGAAAAACAAGATCTGGCGACAACGCCTTGATCTCTTTTACAGCCTCGCGGCCATTGGCGCACTCACCTACAATTTCGATCTCTGGAAAAGCTTGCAGGCGAAGTTTCAGTCCCCTCAGCGCCAGCGGTTCATCATCAACCAGAATGACGCGGATTTTTTCATCGCTCATTTGTTCTTATCCCCGTGTTTCAAATGGAATGCGCAAGGATACGCACATCCCCTGCGGCTCCACATGGCGCAGCTGGAACTGCGCTCTTTCCTGATAAAGATAGCCTAGACGATCACGCATATTGACGAGGCCAACGCCGGTTTTGACATTATCGAGAAGCGCATTCGGATCTTCCGGCGCATTTGGTCCATTGTCGCAGACTGTCATGGCGAGCATGCCGCCCTCGCGCTTGGCGGTGATGCGAATCTTGCCGCCTGATTCCATTTGCGCGATGGCGTATTTGATGGCGTTTTCGATCGCCGGTTGAAGGATCAGGGAGGGCACATAAGCCCCAAGCGTGTCTTCATCGACATCGAAGTTGACAGTCAGCCGGTCGGCGAAGCGCGTTTTCTCGATGGTGAGATAAAGCTCAAGGGCGCGCACTTCCTCTGCGAGAGTGGTTTTCTGCAAGGGATCATTGTCTAGGGAATAGCGCAGAAAAGCTGACAATTGCGTCAGCATGGAATTCGCCTGCTTGCCATCCTGTTCAAGGACAAGCGTTGAAATCGCATTCAGGGTATTGAAAAGAAAATGCGGGTTGAGCTGATAGCGCAGCATTTTGAGCTGCGCCTGGTCAGCGAGCCGCGCCGAAAAAATTGCACGCTCCATTTCGCTGCGAAGTTTCAGATAATAGTTGATGCCGAAATAAAAGCCCGCCCAAGAGCCAAGAAGGAAAAGGTTCACCGGCAGATCCGGCACGATGAGGAGAAGGTAATTGGTGGTGCCAAGGCTTGCCCCGCGCAAATCCATCCAGCCATTGCCAAACAGAAAGCCAAAGGTTTGCGCCTTCATGGCCGACATGGCGACCGCCATCAAAATGGTGGAGGTCAGCACAATCGTCAGAAGCAGCGCTGGTCCTTGACGGCGCGCAAATCGGTAAATCGGCCGCGCGAGAATACTCGTCGTCAAAAAGCCGATCAGCGAAGAGGCGACGGAATAGAGCAGCGAGTCAGAAGACCGGCCTGCGACAAAGGTTGAAACGCTA
>JAUIEG010000327.1 GCA_030428745.1 Alphaproteobacteria bacterium | reverse complement strand
TTATGGAGCCCGCCAAGGGACGCTACGCGTTCCGCCGTGGGCCGCAGCATCAGGTGATAGGTGTTGCCAAGGACGATGTCGGCGCCGGTCTGGCGCACATGATCCACCAGCATCGCCTTCACGGTGCCCGCCGTCCCCACCGGCATGAAGGCTGGCGTCCTGATCTCGCCGCGCGGCGTGGAAATCACGCCGGTGCGCGCCGGACCGTCAGTGGCGTTTAAAGAGAAGGAAAATTCAGCCGTCAAAACAGCCTCCCGCCAAGGGGCACATTCATGGAAGGCCCGAGCAGCACAACCTCGCCATTCTCATCCGGTAGGCCGAGCACCAAAACTTCGGACATGAAATCGGCGATCTGGCGCGGCGGGAAGTTCACGACCGCAATGACCTGGCGGCCGATGAGGTCTTCCTCCTCGTAATGCACCGTGATCTGCGCCGAGGATTTCTTGACGCCGATCTCCGGCCCGAAATTGACCCATAATTTCCATGCCGGCTTGCGCGCTTTCGGAAAAGGCTCCACGCGCTCGATCACGCCGGCGCGAATATCGACCTTGAGAAAGTCGTCGAAAGTGATTTGCTCGGTCATGATGCGCGCTCCAGTAAACAGGCGTCGCCATAGGAATAAAACCTGTATTCCTTTTCGATGGCGTGGGCGTAGGCCGCTCTCATCGCGTCGGTTCCGGCGAAGGCAGAGACCAGCATGAAAAGGGTCGAGCGCGGCAGGTGGAAATTGGTCATCAGCATGTCGACGGCTTTAAACCGGTAGCCCGGCGTAATAAAGATGTCGGTCTCGGCGGCGAATGGATTTACCGTTCCGTCTTCCGCCGCGGCGCTTTCAAGCAGCCTTAAAGATGTCGTGCCGACGGCGATAATCCGCCCACCCTCAGCGCGCGCTGCATTGATTTCATCCGCCTGGGTTTGCGTAATCTCACCCCATTCCGAATGCATCTTATGGTCAGCAGTGTCATCGACACTCACAGGCAGGAACGTCCCTGCCCCCACATGGAGGGTGATGGTCGTTTGATTGACGCCTTTGTCTTTCAGCGCGGCGACAAGCCCTGGCGTGAAATGCAATCCCGCCGTAGGCGCAGCGACCGAGCCCGCTTCCTCGGCGAACATGGTCTGATAATGAGATTTGTCTGCGTCATCGGCGGGACGCTTGCGGGCGATGTAAGGCGGCAAGGGCATAACGCCCGCCTTGTCGAGCGCCGCAAAAAAGTTCTCCCCGCCTGTATCGAATTTGAGCTCCGCTTCGGCGCCGTCTCGCGAGACAACTTCCGCCGACAAGGCATCGCCGAAATGAATGACGTCGCCTTCGCGAACACGCTTGGCCGGACGCACAAAAGCGCGCCAGCAATTCGCCCCAAGGTCTTTGTGCAAGGTCGCTTCGATGGAGACCGGCTCGCCGCCGCCCTGATTTTTGTCTCTCGCCGGGCGCTTTCCGAAAAGCTGCGCCGGAATGACTTTGGTGTCATTGGCGACGAGAAGATCGCCGGGCCGCAACAGCGACGGCAGGTCTTTTACAATCCGGTCTTCCAACCACTCGCCGCGCACATGAAGCATACGCGCGCAATCGCGCGGGGATGCGGGGGCAAGCGCAATCCGCTCTGGCGGCAGGTCGAAATCAAACAAATCTACGCGCATGGAAAACCGTCACATCTCAGGCGAGACGTGAAGCACATTCCGCCGCAATTTCAAAGGAGCGCCGCCGCACGGCGTGATCGTAAATCTGGCCGGAAATCATCAACTCATCCGGCTGATGGCGGTCGATAAACGCCTTCATCTCGAGCTCGACCTTGTCCGGCCCGCCAATAAACGAGCAGGACAGGATCTCGCGCAGCATGCCCTGCGCCTGCGCCCCCAGCCCCTCGAAATAGCCTTCTTTCGGCGGCGGCAGCTTGCCCGGCCGACCGGTGCGCAGATTGACGAAGGCCTGATAGAGGGATGTGGCGATCAGTTCCGCTTCTTCATCGGTTTCCGCCGCGACCACATTCGCCGCCAGCATCAGATGCGGTGTTGAGCATTGCTCCGAGGGCTGAAATTTATCGCGATAGATCTGGATCGCCTGTTCCAGCGCCGCCGGGGCGAAGTGAGACGCGAACGCGTAAGGCAAGCCGAGATGCGCGGCGAGCTGCGCTCCGTAAAGGCTCGAGCCCAAAATCCAAAGCGGCACTTGAGTCCCGGCGCCCGGCACGGCTTGCAAATAGCCTTCCTGCGGCTCCCCGAGAAAGGCCTGCAACTCTACAACATCATGCGGGAAACGATCCTCACCTCCGTCGCGCATGGGCCGTCGCAACGCGCGGATCGACGCCATGTCGCCGCCGGGGGCGCGGCCTAGCCCCAGATCAATGCGATCCGGATAAAGCGAGGCGAGCGTACCGAATTGTTCGGCGATCAACAGCGGCGCATGGTTCGGCAGCATGATCCCGCCGGCGCCGACGCGAATGGTTTTCGTACCTTCCGCGACATAACCGATGACGACAGACGTCGCCGCGCTGGCGACGCCCGGAATGTTGTGGTGTTCGGCAAGCCAGTAGCGTTTGAAGCCAAGGCTTTCTGAAAGCTGCGCAAGATCGCGCGCATTCATCAGCGCCTGGCGCGCATCGCCGCCCTCAATAACCGGGCAAAGATCGAGAACCGAAACAGGGATCATATAAAGAGTGTAAGCCTTGGAGCCGCGCCGCGACAAGGCGCGGGAGCGGCCCTAAATGGAATAGGTGTCGTAGTAGAAATTCTGATCCATCGTTTCCGACGGCCGCGACTCCGCGCATTGACCCACAGGCTTTGCAGGCACGCCCGCGACGGTGCAATGAGGCTCAACAGCCTTTAACACAACGCTGCCGGCGGCGACCTTGGCGCCCTCACCCACTTCGATATTGCCGAGCACTTTTGCGCCGACGCTGATCAGCGCGCCGCGGCGAATTTTCGGATGACGGTCGCCTTCAACCTTGCCGGTGCCGCCCAGCGTCACATTCTGAAGGATCGACACGTCGTCATCGATTTGCGCGGTTTCGCCGATGA
Source organism: Alphaproteobacteria bacterium (assembly GCA_030428745.1). Lineage (GTDB taxonomy): Bacteria > Pseudomonadota > Alphaproteobacteria > Caulobacterales > Parvularculaceae > Hyphococcus. The sequence goes on along the minus strand of JAUIEG010000327.1, from coordinate 1,150 downwards.
CGATGCCGGTCGCATGATCGATGAAGACGCCTTTGCCGAATTTCACCGCCGGATGAATGTCCACCGCGAACAATTCCGACATGCGGCTTTGAAGGTAAAGCGCCAGCGCCTGACGGTCATGACGCCATAGCCAGTTGGCGACGCGCTGCGCCTGTAACGACAGATAGCCTTTGAAATAAAGGAATGGCTGCATGTATTCGTGGCAGGCGGGGTCGCGGTCAAAAACGGCGCGCATATCAACCAGCGCCGCCTCAACAATTTTCGGCTCGCTTTCATAAGCCTCGGCGCAAACCTCGCGCCACAACATGGCGTTCATTTCCGCATCGGAAAGTTTTTGCGCAAGGCGATAGGAAAGCGCGACTTCAAAACTCGAGTGATTGAGGATCGTCGCATGCAGAAAACTCGCCAGCACCGGCTCGGACGCCGCGGCCGAGGCCGCCTCGACGCGCATCTTCGCCCAGGTCTGGTCCTTCGTCAGCGGAACGACATTTGAATTCGCTGATGGGGTCGCAGATGTTTTCGCCATTGATCTATCCTCTCCGGCGCGGAGTTTCCTACTTTCGGTCGCCGCCCGCAAGCAGCGCAGCGGAAATAGGCTCTGGCAACTCCCCGCGCAAGGCCTTGGCGTGCGCCGTCAGTGTCATCACGATTGTGAGACTGTCCGTAATTTCGCCTGACATCACCATTTCTAAAAGGTCTTTGAAGAATACCTTCTTTACGGTTAACGCCTCAGAGGGTTCCGGCGAGGCGGCGCCGACTTCAAGATCCCAAGCGAGAAAGCAGACAGCGCGCTCGTCAGTAACGGAATTTGAGATATCGAATGCGCAAAGCGGCGCCCAGTTTTTCGCCGTTAGTCCGGTTTCTTCGGCGAGCTCGCGCTGCGCCGAGAGGAGCGGATCGACGCCGCGCTCACCCCCGCCTTCAGGCAACTCCCAGCTATATTTGTCATGGGGAAAGCGATGCTGGCCGACGAGCGGGACCATGCCGTTTTCGTCCACAGGCAGAACGCCGATTGCGAGATTTTTGAAATGCACGACGCCATATTCGCCGGGCGTGCCGTCCGGGTGAATGACCCGGTGATCGGTGATTTCAATCCACGGATTGGCGAAAACATCGCGCGAGGACGTCACGCGCCACGGGCCGACTCTTT
>JAUIEG010000326.1 GCA_030428745.1 Alphaproteobacteria bacterium | reverse complement strand
TAGCTGGAACAACAACTCGCTCTGGAAGATGCACGAGACCATCAAGGACGCGCTCGATCCGAAGGGTATTCTCGCGCCCGGCAAATCCGGCATCTGGCCGAAAAACCGGAGGAAGTCATAATGACCCGCACTCGTTCCTTCGCTGTTCTCGCTGGCCTGGCCGCCCTCACGGTCTCATGCGGCGGGTCAAATGACGACGACGTCCGCGTCGTCACACCGGAGCCGGCCCCGTCATCTGAAACGGCGGCGCGACCAGCGCCCACTGAGGCTGAGGCCGCCCCAGCCGAATCCGCACAAGCACGAACCGCCTTCGTTGCGCCTGACGACCCGGCGCGGCCCGCCCTCACTGTCATATGGCGGGCGTGGAACATCCCGGCACGTTCCAGCTCAACGCAACGCGCGGCGCCGACTACGCCGTGCTGGAGGCGCGCGAGGACCTTACCGCCGACTATGTAAAATATATCGTCCGCAACGGCCTCAACGGCATGCCGCCTTTCAAGCCGACCGTCATCACAGATTCAGAACTTGATGAACTGGCGGGCTATCTCGGCAAAGCCGACTAACCCGCCAACGCCCTCAGGCGCTAGTCTCCGTATAATTCGAAGAGCTGTGACTGACGTCCGTCAACACAGGTCGCGAGCTGAAGCCTTGCACCGTCGGCGGTCGAACCATTCTGGACCTCCAGGCATTTGCCGAGCGGCCCGAAACGCAATCTGAAACCGCTGCCAACCGGCTCCAACCGCCACAGTCGATCCGCCTGCATCATACAGGCCTGATGCTCTATCGCCGTGCCGTCACTAACATCCTGACCGACGGGAAGCATGCATTTCGGCCCCGCTGGCGCGGCGCCGAAACTGTGTGGTGCGATGATAAGAAACCGCCCGCTACCGGCGGCGTTCAACACCCATTTTTGCGCGCCAATGCGGCAGGATTGTTGTTGCACGGCGGCGCCAAGCGCAACCGACTCTCCGGCGACGCCAACGCATTTTCCAGATGACGCGGCTCTGATCTGTATCCGCGAGTTGGGCGCAGGGATTGCTGTCAGCCGCCGTAAGTTTGCGCCCGTCTGGGCCTGTCGAAGGGACGGCGCAAAATTCGCGTAGCGCCGCGGCGCCCGCCAGTTCGCCGGGCTCGACGGCCATTCCGGATGGGCCGCCACATAGAGCCGCGCCGGGAAAAGCTGGAACCGCCGCGATTCATCACCGCCGATCTCAATAGGCCCGCGCACATTCAAGATGTTTCCGACTAGGACTTGCGCGCCGCGGCTGAAGCCATAAGCGTCAATCTCACCCACCGTCCAGGCCGCGGCGAGCGACCGGCCCAACTCATCGAGGAACTTGCTGTTCGCCGAATCTGTTGAGTCATCGACGCCGGTCTTGAAGACATTAAACAGGCTGTCGCGCGAGTCTTTCGATTCTTCATCATGTTCATAGAGCTGGAACGCGAGAACCAGAACGCCCTCGGGCGACAGGTCAAAACTCATCGACGGGGCGGAAAGCGCAACGGATTCACCCGTATCCACATCCGACAAAGGCTCCTGCCGGTAATACTGCGTGGCGTTCGTGGCGCCGTTCAGCGGGCTGGCGGAGAAGAAAAAGAACGGCTCGTCAGAATTGGAGGTCCGGTCCCATTGCGACTCAGCATTACATTTCAGCGTCTGCACGTTGAGCGTGAAACGTTTCCAGCCCTTGCTGCGCCGTTCCTCAGTGAGACCGTTTGTGGTGGATGACAGCGAATATTGAAGATCATAGTCGCCGTCTTTCGCCGCATCGATGTTCAACTTTTGCACGGCGCCATTCGCCGCTTCGCTAAGCTGCGCGTAAGACAGTCTTACGGTCTTCTCGCCGACATAATCCGCCTCCCCGCTGATCAGCGGCAGGAAGGTCTCCTCCGGATTAGTGAAGATATTGACGATACTTTGGTAGATTTGCTCGCCAAGCGCCTCGAGCACTTCACCGCCATCGGCGGCGTCATTGACGAGAGTCAGCCAGGTCGGCCGCTGTGGGAACGGGCCAATCGTATAAACGTCGTTATCGCCCCGTTCAAAATCATTATAGACGAGCAGTCGGTTGGAGCGCAGGCCCGCATCCTTGTCCGTCGGCATGTAGTCGAGTTTGAACTCCTTCGAACCGCCCGGATATTCAACACGCGCGCTGATATCCGCATCCGTTCCGGCGCCTTGAGTGTCGGCTGTGCGCAAACGCAACCGGATATAGTAGCCCTCCGATTCAGACCCTTGCACCGGATAGTCGCCAGCGGAGAGGAACTGAAACGGCAATTTGTCGAAATCTTCGAATTGTTGTTCGCGTTGTGCGACAGAAGAATTCATTCCCTGTTTGACTTCAGCCCAGAATTTTCCATGACGCTGTTTCATAATCGCGTCCAACAGCGCCACCCATTGTGTCGTCGATTCAATCGCCAAAAATTTCGACGTCGCGAACAGCCGGTCGGAATCAGTGCTGCAGGCGCGCGGCTGAACTTTCTGGCATGCGCCCGCTGACGGCGTTTCCTCGTCGCAGGCAACGCCAAGATTGGCCACGGCATTGCACTGAGCCAGCGACAACCAGCCATCCGCCTGGCCCGCAGCGAAATTTCCTTCCGCCGTGGTTAAACCACGCACATTGCCGCCCACTTTCGCCAGCCAGCTATTGTCGAGAGCGATGCCAGGCGGCGCGAGAACCAGCGCTTCCGCACTGGCGCCCTCAAGCGAAATTTTGGACGCCTGCCCGCCCCGGCAATAACGGCGATAGGATTGGCATTGCGGCGCCTCGGCAAACGGTGTCAGCCCCGTGCAAACCTGCTCCATAACCGGTGCGATTTCCGGACGCCCGAAAAGGCTGCATTCAAACGAGACCTTGCCGTGGCTTGCAGGCGCGGTCGTCGCCGGCAATTCATAGGCGCCGGAATAAAGCGTTTGTCTCGCACGATCCGCCGCGAGCATCTCATGCCAGGCGCCCCGGCGGCGTTCAGGGGCATCGACCCAGTTTGAATGCGAATAGAAATCCTGCACCGCGTGAACGCTGACGCCCAGGATATTATACGCCGCCGCATGGTCATTATTTTCAGCCGCCCAGAACAACCCGGCCAGCGTGCCGGAGCCATAGCGCACCCAGGTGCTTTCAATGCCTGCGGATGTAAACGTATCGTCGAAATGAAGTTTCGCCAGTTCGTCGAACTGCGCCAGACTTGCTTTCAAACGCTTGTCGAAGCCATCGGGCACGCCCTGCGCCCAGAAGATCGGGCTGTATAAATAAGCGTCGATAAAATCCGCATGCCAGGCGACGGCGGTCGCCGCTTCGCGGCTGAATCCAAGCCCCGGAAACACCTGCTGCATCTGGTCCGCTGTGATGGCGCGGTCGCCGGCGAGCGCCCGATAGGTGATGTCAAAGTGATGAAACGGACGGCCGCTCAACAAATCTTCGCCGCTATAGGCGAAGGCTTTCCCAACCGTGAAGCTCAAGAAAAGCGTCAGCCCTGAAAGGGCTATTTTCGACAGTTTCATGCTCGCTCCCCCGCGTAAAAGCAGAGACGACGCTAGAGCATCTCAATATTTTTGCAATGCGAAATTCCCGCCGCCGGGACGATGACTCATTAAAGAGGAGGCCCTGCATTCTCCGCTCTGCTACGCCGGCAGTCCCGAAAATCGCAGATGGGGGTGGCGGACATTTCGATGATGAAACCGGGCGCAGGCCCATTTTGCCTTCATGACCGAAATCTCAACACGCTCGTTAAAATCCCTCAGATCATATTCGCGCGGCTTTTATCTAGATGGGCATAATGCAAACGGTCCGGCGCATCCAAAAATGCGCAGGAAAGTTGTTGTCGCGCTGTAACATGCGAGCCGATCTATGTCTGAGAGCCAGGCCCTGCCCAACGACGAAGAGATAAGTTGGTTTTGGGAAGAGATGGAAGCCGATGTTCGCGCGACGCTGTCGCCCGAGCAGAGAATCGCCATTGAAAAAGCCATGGCGAAATCCGCTGATGAATCTCGGCCGGCGGATCTGAGGCTTTATCTCGGAAAATATTTTATCCGGATCATTGCGGGCAAGGAACGCCGCAATAAAAAACGCCTGAAACAGGATTTGAAGAAAAACCCTGTCTTCGCCAAAAGAAACCTTCCAGTGGCGATCCTGTTCTGGACCTTGTGGGCGTTCTCGGTGCTCTACGTGCTGGCG
>JAUIEG010000325.1 GCA_030428745.1 Alphaproteobacteria bacterium | reverse complement strand
AGAGCGCCGTCGAACTCGACATGATGCGCGCCATCAAGAAAGCGCTCGACCCGAAAGGCATCATGAACCCGGGCAAGATGCTGTAAGCGTCCGCTGTTTCTCTGCGAGTCTTTTTCGCGCGCGCGCTTCACGGATTAAAAAACTCCACGCGCCAACAAAGCCCATCATAGCCAGCGCAAAACCGGTCAGGAACGTCGCCAGCTTGTAAACGATCCCGCCGACGCCCGAGGAATGGATCGGGTAAAGCGCGTTGAAGACGCGATCGCCGCGGCTCAACCCTTGCGCATCCACTGTTGAAAGGACGCGCCTTGTCGCCGGGTCCATATAAACATAGGTGCGCCCGTTCTGATGCCATTCCATGGGCTGGCGCAAACGCAGGTAAGCTGGCGCGCCGGGCTTTTGCGGCAAGACAGCGATACGCGGCGCACCCTCCGGATAGACGCTGTAGGAGGCTTCAAAAAACGCTGTCCAGTCAATCTCGCCCTCGCCTGCTGTCGGCCGCTCTGGCGCCGCGGACGGACCGGACATCGTCGCCGCATAGAGCATTGACTTCACCGGTCCGGAATAAACCATGGCGACGCCGGTAAAGGTCAGCATAAGGATGGGAAGCGCGAAGAGAACGCCGAGATCGCGATGGGTCGCCACGAGATCGCGCCGCGCCGCCGAGCGCGGCCACAGACGCCAGGCGAAAGACTTCAAGGACGGCCAGACGATCACAAGCCCGGTAACAACAAGAACAAGACCCGCGATCCCCGCCGCGCCGGAGACAAGCTCGCCCGTATGTCCCGCAAGCAAATGGTGGTGCAGATCGAACAGCCAGTCCTCGATACGGCCGTTCTTCGCCCACCGGTCAACGACCACGCCCCTTTCGGTGACATAGGCCGCGCCGCCGTCATGAAAGACCGCCTCGTAAAGGCCGAAATCATGGTCCGGCATCACCACATAACGAAGCCCTTCGCCCTCATAACGCGTTTCAATCGCGCTTACCGCGCGGCCAAGATCCTCAGACGCCATGGACGCATGCATGCGCGCTTCCGGCATGACAAGGCGCAAATAGTCTTTCTCGAAAACCAAAAGCGCGCCTGAAAGGCCGAGCACGGCAAGGAGCAGGGAAAGGACGGCGCCCGCCCAGGCATGCGCCGTTCTCAACATTCGCATCATCTAAAACCGCTTCTCATAGCCGAGCGTAATCACCCGGCCGCGCCCCGCGAAAAAGCGCGCGTCATCGGTTATGCGCGTCGTCTGGCTGTTATAGGCGACATATTGCTCATCGAAGAGGTTCGAGGCCGAGAGCGTGATGTCGCCAAACGGCGCGGTGTAGCGAATGAAAGCATCCACCAGCGCATAACCGTCAAAGGAAACAGGGGATGCGATGTCAAACTCCCGGTCGAGATAAAACTGGCTCTGCGCGCGGAACATCCATGGACCGGCCACAAAGTCAGCCGCGAAATTGAGGCGATCCGGGCTGATATTCGCGCCGTCGAGATCGCTGTCGATGATGTCATCGCCATCGGTGTCCGTCCGTCCGTTGAGCATGGCGTAGGCGCCGGAGAGCGTTAGCCCCGCAAGCGGCGTCTCCCACTCGGCGGATAGTTCAAGACCGTCAATCTTCGTCGGCTGGCGCTCCACTTCGAAGACGTCATTGACGAAGACAAGGCGCGCGCCGTTCTGCGAACTCGACCAGAAATAGGCTGCCGAGGCCGACAGCGGCCCGCCCCGCCATTCAAGGCCCACTTCCGTGTTGTCAGAGACAACAGGCTCTACATCGAGGAAATTGTCGACATCCTGATCGGGCGTATCCACCGCGCGCAGAATCCGTCCCACATCCGGCATGGTGAAGCCCTGCGCATAAGAGGCGTAGGCCGTCAGCCCACTGACAACGTCAACTGTGCCGCCGATATTGAACAGCGTTTCTTCGAAATCCGGTTTGCCGCCATCAACTTGCTGCGCGCCGTAAGAATAAAGCGAGGTAAAATCGTCAACCTTGAAACTTGCAAATTCCTGACGCACGCCGCCGGAAAGATGGGCCCGCCCGTCAAACAGAGACTGGTTGAGCTGAAGGAACGGCGCCAGCGAGGTGAATTTCGTTTCCGGCACCCAGTTGCGGCCCGTGGCGACAAGCTCCTGATAGGTCTCGTCCTGAAGCGCATCAAACCCGGCGGTGAAACGCAGGCCCGGCACAGCGGCGACTTCGCGCTCATAGGAGAAACGCAAGCCTTTTTTCTCGGAATTATTCGCCGACTGATCGAACAGCATCAGCGTCGGATCGATGGCCGGGTCCTGAAACGTGCCGAAGACCCCGCCGCCGAACACAGCTTCGAAATCCTGATAATAGACCTGACCGGTAAGGACGCCGCCGAAAAGGTCGCTGTCCGTATAGGTGAGCGAAACCGTCTTCACTTCATTGGTGGGAATGACGCCGTCCGGATCGCCAGGGATGGATGTTGACGGCAGGTTGTCCGCGCGCGAACCGGAGACCTGCACATAATCGCCGTCGCCTTCAAGCTCGAAACGCTGCGCCATCAATTCAAGGCGCTGGTCGGGGCCAAGATCGACGCCCGCCTTGCCGTAAAAGGAAAAGCTGAAGGAGTCCTGCACTTCGCCTTGTGTGCCGTCGACGCCGACGCGGCGCTCATCGCCCGAGTAAAACGCGCCGCGTTTTTGCAGCGCCGCGCCAAATGTCAGATCGAACACGCCGAAGTCACGCCCCGCCAGCGCGCCGGCGCGGTAGCCCGTACCGTCATGCTGGAAATCATTGGCGGCGGAAATCTGCGCCAGCACCTTGCCGGACCAGCCTTCGCCTTCCGCCGGCGCCGACGCCGACGCCGTTACGTAATTGACGACGCCGCCCGTGGCGCCGACGCCTTGAATGGCGTTGGAGCCGAAGATGACTTCCACCCGCTCAACGAAAAACGGATCGATCGTGTAGCCGTCGCGGCTGCCGTCGCGCAAAGGATTCGATTGCGGAACCCCATCAATAAGGAAGAGCGGGCTGCGGCCGCGCAGAGACTCCCCCGCCCCGGAAAGTTTTTCGCGCGTGGGCGAGAAAGACGGCACAAGCGTCGATACGATTTCAACCGTGGAGCCGGTCAGCTGCGACTGCAGGCTGACCGCAGCGTCATCGATGACCTGGATCGTGTTCGGCAGGGCCGAGGCCGGCAGCGTCGTCCGGGTTGCGGTGACGACAATCTCCTCCCTGTCTTGCTCCCCCGATTGCGCCATGGCGACGCCCGCCAGCGCCAGCAGCGATGCGCCGCCAGCCAAAACCTTACCCCTCATGCGATGAACTCCTTACTGAGACTTTTTGCGAATGGCTCGCAACTTATTCGCACTTGATAATCAATTGCAAGTAGGAAATGAGAGAAAAGGCGTGACGCGAAAAGTCTGGCGGATTGACCCGGACGGCCGAGTCGCTGATCTTCCGCCTGCTTCTCCGCCCTTTGGATTCCTCGCCGTCCCCGCCCGGACCGCAAACCCTTATTCTTTCAACCCATGCTCATTCTTCTCTCCCCCGCCAAGAACCTGAATTTCGACGCCGCGCCCGGCGCCCCGCGCGCGACCAAGCCGGTCTTTTTGAAAGACGCCGCCGAGCTTTCCGAAACGACGCGGAAGCTGACGCGCGGCAAGATCAAGTCGCTCATGGGGATTTCCGAAAAGCTCGCCGACCTCAACTATGAGCGCTTTCAAGCCTTCGACCCGAAAGGAAAGTCGGAAAGTTCCAAACAGGCGGCGCTGGCTTTCAATGGCGACGTCTATCTCGGCCTCGACGCCGCGAGCCTGTCGAATGACGATCTCAGCTTCGCGCAAGACCATATGCGCATCCTCTCCGGGCTTTACGGTCTCCTGCGCCCGCTCGATGCGATCCAGCCCTATCGCCTTGAAATGGGCTCACGCCTGAAAAATCCGCGCGGGGCTAGTCTCTATGAATTCTGGGGCGACAAAATTTCCCGGGAAATCGACAAGGCGGTCAAAGGCCATGAGGACCCGACAGTGGTGAACCTCGCCTCCAACGAGTATTTCGGCGCCGTCGACCGCAAGGCCCTGAAAGCGCCGGTGGTGACGCCGGTCTTCAAGGACGTGAAGGATGGCGAGGCGAAGATCGTCAGCTTTTTCGCCAAGCGCGCCCGGGGGATGATGGCCCGCTGGGCCGCCGAGCGCCGGATCGAGCGCGCGGAAGACCTCAAAGACTTCGCGGTTGACGGCTA
>JAUIEG010000324.1 GCA_030428745.1 Alphaproteobacteria bacterium | reverse complement strand
GCATCTTTATCCGTTCTCGCCCGAACGCCTGATCATCGGCCGGTTCTGCCAGATCGCGCATGAGGCCGTGTTCATCACCGCTTCGGCCAATCACCGCTATGACGGCTTTTCGAGCTTTCCCTTCGCGGTGTTCGGCGGCGGACCGGTGGAGGGGCGACCCTCAATGCCCGATCCCGGGCGCGACACCGTCATCGGCAATGATGTCTGGATCGGACAGCGCGCAACCCTCCTGCCGGGCGCTGAGCTGGGCGACGGCGTCATTGTCGGCGCAGGCGCCGTGGTCGGCGGGCGCGTGCCGGACTACGCCATCGTCTCCGGCAACCCCGCCAAAATCGTCCGCATGCGCTTTGATGAGGCCGTGATTGCGCGGCTGAAGGCGCTCGCCTGGTGGAACTGGCCGATTGAGCACATTCTCGCGCATGAAGCCGCCATTGTCGGCGCCGACCTCAACGCGCTTGAGGCGGCCTTGTAAGCGAACGACCTCAGCGCCGAGGTAGGTCCACGACAGCCGTTTTTGGTTCGAATTGGGCAGCTTGTGCGAAGCTTGATTCTTCGCCTTTTTGCGGTCAGGGCTTGACGCGGTTCTATAATCTTTCGTCACACTATCAATCGGCGGAACAAATCATTTCGATCGTCGGCGTTGATGGAGAAGAATAGTGGTCAGTGTAGAGTTGCTTTTCGCAGCGGTGGTCGCGGCGATCGTGATATATTCTATCGTCCGAGCGATGTTGAATAGAGAAAAACGCGACCAACACAGCGTACTGACGATTTTGGAACGTGAGCTGAAGTCGTCCGGCGGCAGCGTCGTGAAGAAGCTCGACGACCTTCCTCACAAAATGAATTTCGAATGCGTCATAAAAGACGATCTGCTTTCATTCAATATAGTTACCGCATTCTACAAGGAGAATTCGCCAGCACAATCGTCGAATTGGACGCACGTAAATGTGCACCTACTTTGCCAGGTCCCGCGTGCACTCGATGGTGCGTGGTCGGAATTTATGCGGAATGACGCGATACGCATTTTTCCGCTTGAGACCGAGGAGCGGCGTTCCGATCAATTTATTTGCACCTCGAATTATGAAGCCGGAAAGATCGACCGTGCAAATTTTAAGCAGTATATCGCGGACGTTATGAGTGATTTAAGGACTGTGCTCGAAATGTTGAAATCGGGAAAGTGACGCATCACGTCATATTTAAGTAATAAAAAGTCGGTGTGACCAGTAGAGTGAAGCCAATAAAATAAGGAATATTGCTATTACCACGTTCCGTATACGTATTAGTTTTTGCAGATCAGTGCGCACGCTTTGGCGAGCGTGGTTGGTTTGTTCCGAGTTGATGGTGTTTGGGTCAACGCCTAGTTTAATCCATTTTCTTCGGCGACTGGCCCACTCTTTCAAGCTGTTGTTGAGTGCGTTGTAGAATATCTTCAGCTCTCTGATTTTCTGCACGAGCAAGACGGCGCTGATCAACATGACGATCAGCGTCATCAGTTTGACGAAGCTAAGTAACAAGGTCACTGCCGGCCTCAATAATACGCTAGATTCACGACCCAAAGGGCGACGAAAATTGTAAACGGCGCGAGGGCGAAGAACGCCGAACTGCGAATGTACGAGTTTTCGGCTCTTATCGGCTGGTCGCCCACCCAGATTCCGTGACTTCGCGCGCGAAGGCGGTCTTGCGAGGTTGGAAAAAGAAACCCGAGGTCGAACACAACGATCAACGGCCATAGCAGAGCCGCGGCCAGCCAGGTGACCACGACGTTTCGAGGATAAAGGTGCAAAATCGCGGCGTCGTCGCTTAGCCGCTCGATCTCATGTTTGAATATGGCGAGCGCCCTGGTCTTCTGACCGGCGAGCAACGATCCGAAAGCTACATAATCAACAATCACGGAATCGACGTGCGGCAGGTGAAGAATGCCTGCGATCTGATTCGCCGTAGCTTGAATTGGTCGGGCGACGAACTCGGCCCAATAATCGACGAGAAACGCAATCCACCCGCGCCAATCGACAATAGCTGAAACAGCTTCGGCGAGTGCGATTGGGCCAGCTACAGTGACCAATGGCAGTGTAATGAACGCCACCCACCACAGCGGCGAACGCTTTTTTGGAAGGCGCTTTTTGCGCGCGTTCCTGCGCCTCGCCATTTCCCGTTCGCTCAACGCCACAACGATACCAAATTCAATTGGGATGCCCGTCTGTTATTGCCTAGCGAGACGGTTCATATCCAGTGGAAAGATCGCTCCATGACCGAAATCTCGTTTCGCGACCACCACGAGTTCGCAAAACTTGTCGAGCCATTGCCGACGGACGCGCGCGCGCTGGTTGCGGCGCGTCTCGGGCTGAGGGCGTTTCCCGCCGTCGGCGTTGAAGCTTCGTTGACGGATATTGCGCCGGTGATGCGCTGCGCCATCCTTGTTCATGCGGCCGCGTGCGGCGGGTTGGAGATGGACGCAGCGCTCGGCGATGATGCGCGCGCGGCCGCCGACGGCGCCGTCGAAGCGAGCTTCAGGAACGGCGTGAGCGCCTGGGCTGCGAATGCGGCCACGAAGAGCGCCTCGGTCTTGTGGGCGGAGATGTCCGGCAGGCGGGCGGCGGCGCTGCGCCATCTCACAGGCGTGTTGATCGACGCTGAAAGCGCGGTGCGCGAACTGGCGGGCGCGCGCGAAGACGCCGGCGCACACGCGCTCTACCGGTCGGCGTCTTCTGACGTGCATAGACTAACGCGAGGCGATGCGGCGCAGAGCGTTGCGGGCCTGCCGCTTTGGAGCGATGCAGCGCCCATTTCGGTGCAAGCGGCCTGGGACGCCTTGCGCTCGCGTCTTTCGGCGAGCGACGCGCGGCTGCGCGACTGGGCGGTCTGGTATGACGCGCGCCTTGCGGGCGGAGGCGACGCGTTAACCCTGGAGCGCGCGCTGGCGCCGACCTGGCGGAACTGAAGACGCCTGCGGGCAGTCTTCAGTCAGAAGCCCTCAGTCGACGGACAGGCGTTTCTTTACTGCGGCGCTGTCGATGAACAACGCAGCGACGGTGGCTGCGTAGACGAGCGCCACCCAGGCAGGCAGGAGCGTGAAGCGGTGCTCGGGCGCAAGATGCCAGATAAGGAAGGCGCCGATCGCGCGGATGACGGCGTGCGCGATGAAGAGGCCGGGCCGTCCGTAGGACCAGCCAATGACCGGCCAGTGGATCGACAGGCCGATGGCGAGGACGAGCGGGGTGAGCGTTTCGGCTTCCCAAAGTGCGGCCACGGCGATGGGCCAGAACAACAGCATGGAGACGAAGGCAGGGACCAGCACGCCGGTCACGGCGGTGCGGTCTTTTAGAAACGCATTCCTGGTGAGCTTGGCGAATAACAGCGCGAGCGGGAATATGGCTCCCGTCAGCGCGAAGGCGAGAGGCGACCACTGCGCCGGCGCCAGAAGCAGACCAAGCGCGGCGAGCACCGCCCAATAAACCGTGCCCGCCATCGGAATGGGATAACCGCCGCGCAGTCGTGCATAGCTCGACAGACATTCATGCGCCAACTGTTCGCTCAGTGTCATGATAGAACGCTTCCTCCTACGCTGATGTGTTTTCATAAGGAAGGACACTGCGGCAACATAGCGGCGAGTTCGCCTTCGTTAGTGGATTGGAGCCTCAATGCGCCTGAACCAGGTCACTTATCCCGTCGCCGACGTCGCTGCGGCCAAAGCGTTTTATCAACGCCTGGGGCTCGTCCTCATCGTCGATGCTGCGCATTATTGCCGCTTCGAGACGCCGTCGGGCGAGACCTTTTCCATTCATTACACTGAAAACTCGGCGGGCGTGGATTATCCGCTCGTCTATTTCGAATACGACGACCTTGACGCAGCGGCGGCGGAGTTGAAGGCCAAGGGGATCGCATTCGAGCAGGAACCTGTCGATCAGAGTTGGCTTTGGCGCGAGGCGCGGCTGCGCGATCCGTCCGGCAATCAGATATGTCTTTATCAAGCGGGCGAGAAACGCCGCTTTCCGCCCTGGCGCGTGGAAGATGTGTCGGATTGAGATTGCGGCGTTAACGATAAATCAAAACGCTCCGTTAAGGGACGGCATGAGAGATTAGGGCGTCGCGCCATCGTTGCGCGTAACATCGGCGGCGAGCGCGGCGGTTTGACAACAACCAGCCCTGAAAGGCTCCGCCATGGCCACGCGCCACCGTCCCGGACCCGACCGCTTTGAACCGGAAGCCGAA
>JAUIEG010000323.1 GCA_030428745.1 Alphaproteobacteria bacterium | reverse complement strand
GCCGGCGCTGAAATCGGGGGGAAGTCATTGAGGCGGTTGAGGCTCGCAAGGCTTTTCAGCCGTTCGCCTGCTTCTTCGGCGATATTGCGCAAGCGAAGGACCTGCCGGCAACGCTCGATCAGACCGTCCGGCTTCGTCAGCATCACCACGAGCTCTCCATGGCGGCGTAGCGCCCGGCGTGCTGTCTCATCGATATAGGGGTCGATAATGATGAGGATCGAGGATTCCGGAGACGACTTGCGCAGGAGCCCGGCTATCGACTGGGCCTTGCGGCTCGATACCTGCCGGCCGCGCAAATCGATCAGGCCAATATCCGCATCGGTGCGCCCGGCGTCCTCATGCGAGACAAGCGCGTAGCCGGCGTCCTCGAAGGCGACGGTTAACGCTGAACGCGCTTCATCTTCGCCGCCAACATAAATAATACGTGCTTTCGGCGCTGCGCCGATATCTTCCTGCATGAACTCACCCGGTCACGGCTTGCCGCCGCTTGTATGTGTCAGCGCGGTGACCGCGCCGCCGGGAGTTTATTCAAGATACGGGCCGCCCTGTCGTCTTCTTCGACAGGTTGCAAACGGTCCTTTTCGCTCGCCGCTACCTTGATTTCAGGCTTGGCGGAAAGACAGAGATCATCTTCGCCGCTGGCGGGAAAAACGCCGTTCGCCGCCCGCTCCTGATAGCAGGGAAGGGCGGCCAGAAACTCCTGCGGTTTTTGATAGGGACCGGCCTCGCGATAGAGCTGGGCTGTGGAGACGCCCACATAGCGCCAGTGCCACGGCTCATAAGGGTCAACGCCCGGTAGATAATCATTGCCCGGGGGATAGGAGAGGATAAAGCCGAAACGATACGCGTTCTCTTCAAAGCACTGATAGGCGCGATCGCTCGGGCGCATGAAGCGGTTTTCGACATTGATGTCGGCGGCAAGCCCGGTCTGATGCTCCGACATGCCGGGCGGCGTTACTGTGCCTTTGTCGCCGATATTGGCGTAGAGTACTTTCTGCGTCCTGTAAGAGCGATAGCCGGAGCGCAGGGAAATACGTTCGCCGGATTCTGAACGGCACAATGAAATTAGCTGCGCCAGCCGGGCCGGCAAATTCGCTTCGCGCGGATCCATGCCTTCATCCGCCGCAAGACGCAGTTTCATTTCATCGATATTCGGCGACTTCGCTGTCGGAATGGAAAACTCCGCAGCGGAAATAAGATCGCCCGGCGCGTAATCGGACTCAAGAAGAAACAGCTGTGACACCGGCCGGTTGATATCCTCGCGGCGGTCACGCTCACGATTGACAGCGTAACGCTGCGCGCCGAATGCATCGCGGAACAGATTGCGCATATGTTCCTGCAGCGCTTGCGCCTCGGTGTAGCGCCCCTGTCTTTCGTAAACACCCGTCAGGAGCTTTATATAAAGGCTGAGATCAGGGCTGTTGGCGCCTTTGAGCTGTTCTTGAGCATGAAATGCGTCGAGATAAAGCTTCTCGGCATCATCCAGCCGGCCCATCCCCGCATAGACGGGACCAAGGACGAGCGTCAGTTGCACCGTATCCTGATGATCGACGCCAAGCAGTTTTGAACGGATCAGATAGGCCGAGGACAAAAGTCCTGCTGCGGCGTAAGCGCCGCCCTCTCGCATGGCGTAAAAGGCGCCAAGCGAGGCCATGTTGGTCGCGGCCGCCAGCTGCGCTTCTTGAGCGCCGGTGGTCGGCTCATAGGGACGCGCATGATTGAGCGCTTCGGCGAATAGCTGGCTCGCTGCAGCGACCCGGTCGGCATAGAAGGCGGAAATCGCAGCGGGTTCGTCGGCGTCACGAACGGCGTCGTCACCTGCAAGGTCGAGAAACGAAGCATAGATCGCGACGGCGTTTTCAATGTCGCCGGAAAGGATAGAAGCGCGCGCCAGCTTGTCTTCATAGCGCGCGCGTTTGCGGCGACTAAGCGTGTTGGACGATTCAGTTGCGAGCGCGGCTCGCAGAAGGCCTGCAGCTCGCTCATTCCGCTGGCGCAAAAGCTGGGCGTCCGCCACCTGCAACATCAGGGGAGCGAGCTGTTCTTCGGTCTCGCCTTCTTTGGCAAGAAGCCTCAAGGCGCGTTCACCGTGGACCGCCGCACGCCTGGAAGCGTCTTGCGACGTCAATTGCTCAAACCGCGCCAAAGCTGCGCTCGCATCCACACGGACAGCAACGTTGAAATATACGGCAAAACTGATCGCCAGGATCAAAAAAGCCCCGGCCAGATATGTTGGCGAACGCAACACCATCGCCCTCAGACCACCCCTCAACTGAGCCTTCCGGCCCCCTCCGGATTTTCCCCTGAGGGTGACTTTATCACCCGCAACCGCCCGATGCGAGCCATTGACAGGGGATTTTTTTGGGCCGGGGTCGCAGTGTCCGCGCTGGCTTCTGCAGACCGATTTGGCTATGCCCGGCTGGCAAATCAGAAAGGTCGGATCCAATGAAAGGCGCAGGCAGGCGGCGAATTTATCTCATGCGGCACGGCCATGTGGACTATTTCGCGCCGGACCTGACAGATCCGCGCATGGTGCCATTGACCGATGAAGGGCGCGAGCAGGCAGGCGCAGCCGGGACGGCGCTTCGTCATGCGCATTTTGACCTCGCTGTCTATTCCGGCCTGCCGCGGACGCGCGAGACCGCGGAAATTGTACTCGCCGGGAATGACTCGCCTCCCGATCTCATCGCTCATGAAGGCCTTGAGGAGATCAAAAGCGGCTGGATCAAAGCGACCTCGCGAGAGGAGCTTGCCGCCCGGCTCGCCTACAGTTTTGACAATGCCGACAGACCGGGAGCGTGTTTTCTTCCGGAAGGGGAAACCTTTGAAAGCGCTGAAAGCCGCATCACTGCTGCGCTTCAGGAACTGGTTCTGACTCGCGACTGGCGCGCGGCGCTGATCGTTGCTCATGAGGGCGTCAACCGGATCGCCCTTGGATGGGCCTGCGGCGGCGGGCTCGCGACCATCGCCGCCTTTGAACAGGATCTCGCCTGCCTGAATCTTATCGATGTGGACGTCACTCCGAACGAAGCCGGCACCGGCCTCCAGATAGAGCGCATGGCGGTGAAAGCACTGAATGTCACGGCCTATGACTTTGTGAAAAAAGGACTTTCCCGCTCCAGCCTCGAACATCTGTTCGATGTGGATTTTGGCGGCCTGCGGCCCAGAAACGATGCTTCCGCCTGAACGGAGGCTCCGAATTGGCCTTAAACCTTCTGCAAAACTGTGGTTAAATCCACCGCAGGGGTATTGTGAGGGAGCGTTTCCAAATGCCGTATGGTGTGAAGCAGGGCGTCAAGACGCCCGGGAATTTTACGATTACAGATATGGCGGGGCTCGCCCTGTCAGGGGCGGCGGGCATTATCGCGGCGCTAGTGACGGACTATCAGCAGCAGGGTGAATCATCCGCGCTGTTCACAATTAACCAGTGGTTCGTCCAATTCGGCAGCCTGCTGGGGTTTACAGACATTCCATTATGGATGGTCGTTCTGGGCATGACCGCCGTCGGCGCAGGCTCGATCTTTTATTTCCAGCCGATCACGCGGCAAGGCGCCTTTGCGCAAGGCTTTGGTTTGCTGGCTGTTCTGATGACGGCGATCCCCGCGGACCTTGCCGGCGGCATTCAAGGTATCAATGACTCGCTTCCTGGACTTGAGCCGGCGACGACTCGGGAAGCGTCAGTTCAGGAACGCATCTACCAGGCGAGTTACACCACGGCGCAGTATGTGCCAGCGCAAAGCCAACGCGGCGCGGCGAAATATGATGTGCACCTGGTGATCAGCTTTCCAAACGGCTTGCCCGATAATGTGGACACGATGATCCGCCGTGGCTCGCTGCGCGGGCGATTGCATAATGAAGATATAAATCAAACCTGGAATCTCTTTCGCAGCGCCGGGGGCACTGTGCGCAAACAGGGAAATTCGCTCGTCATTCATGCAGGCGTTCCGGCCCGCTCCGACGAAGCGCGTCTTTGGGTGCGCGTCGAAGCCGAAGGATACGCCATCCAGGTTGAATCCTATCAGGCCAGCGTTGGTGAGACCGTCGATTGGAACGTGGACATGATCCCGTCCTCAACACCCCTTTTCATTCAGCGCCTTGGCAAAAGCTACTGGTTCTAGATCGGGCTGAATAAGCTTCCTGAGCGGCGCCGGGTCAAACCGGCGCCGTTTTTTGCGTCCTTAGGAACGCGCGCGCCGCGTCATTATCTGACAGGCCAATGGCCC
>JAUIEG010000322.1 GCA_030428745.1 Alphaproteobacteria bacterium | reverse complement strand
CCGCACAGGCCGCGCATGGGCCCGCAGCGCAAGGGGCGGCGGAAGGCGTTCTCGGCGCCGCGCTCGGCAAGCTTTTCGCCCTCGCAGAAGCCTATCCGGACCTTAAAGCCAACACGAATTTCCTGGAGTTGCAGCGCGAGCTTTCCGATGTTGAAAACAAGATCGCCGCAGCGCGCCGCTTCTTCAACAACGCCGTGCAGGAATATAACACGGCGATCCAGCAGATTCCTGGCAACCTCGTTGCGCCCATGGGCAGTTTCGGACCGAAGGAATATTTCGAAATCCCCGAAGGAAGCCGCGGCCAGATCGAGGCGGCGCCGGAAGTGAAGTTCTAGAGCGCATGGATGAGGCGCGGCGGGACTGCGCAATCCGCGCCGCGGGGCGCGGCGATGCCGACCTGATTGCTGGCATCCTCGCGGCGGCCTTCGCCGATGACCCGGTGATGAACTGGACTTTTGGCGGCGCAGGGTCGTTCCACACTGTCTTTCGCGAGCTTGCGCGCGGCGTCTATCTGAAAGACGGTTTCGGGCATCTGGCGGGCGACAGTTCAGGAGATTGGGCGGCGACGTTGTGGTTGCCCAAAGGCGTGGAGATCAGACTGCCCATGGCGAACGAATTGCGCATTGCCGGGTCGGCCCTGTTCCGTCATGGCTTGTCGTCAATCCGTCGCGCGCAGAAGACGGCGGCGGTGCTCGCCCGTCATCATCCTCATGAGCCCCATTACTATCTTTTCGCTGTGGGCGTGCGACAATGCGCACAAGGCAAAGGGCTCGGCGGGCGACTGATCCGCGAGGGGTTGAAACGCGCCGATGAAGACGGCGCGCCCGCCTATCTTGAAAATTCAAATCCGAACAACACGCCGCTTTACGAGAGGCTCGGTTTTAAAACTCTTTCACCTTTGCCATTGCCGCAAGGCGCGCCGCCGCTGCTCGCCATGATGCGGCCGGCGCAGCCAGTACTGGCGGGAGGCGCATCGTGAAACTTCTCGGGGTCATTGGCGGCGTTAGCCCCGAAGCGACGGTGATCTATTACCGCTTGCTGACCGAGGCGGCGCGCGCCCGTCTGGGGCCGCTCCATTCGGCGAATGTGATGCTGTACGCGCTCGATTACGGCGTCATGATCGAGCATTACGAAAATCGCGACTGGGACGCCTTTATCGCAGAGGTGGTCAAGGGCGCGAAACATCTCGAAGCCGCGGGCGTTGATGGGCTTATTATCTGTTCGAATACGACCCATGTGGCCGCTGACGCCGTTTGCGCCGCCGTCGATCTTCCGCTCGTTCACATGCTCGATGTGCTGGCTGGCGAATTGAAGGAGAAAAAGACCCGCCGGCCATTGCTGCTTGGCACGCCCGTGGTGATGGGCGAGGCGCATTACCGCAATGAGCTCGCCAAGCGCTATGATAGCGACGTGCTGGTTCCGGCTGAAAAGGAGCAAGCGGAAGTGGGCCGCATCATTCTCGACGAACTGGTGCTGGGCAATGTTTACGATTCTTCGCGCAACGAATTGCTGAAAATTATCGACCGCTACAAGCCGGACGGCGTCATTCTTGGCTGTACAGAGCTTTGCATGATCCTCGGACAAGAGCATTGCGATATTCCTGTCTTTGATACGACGGGTCTCCATGCCGCCGCCGCCGCGCATTTTATTTTCGGGGAGGAGTGACGCCGTGGGCGCCTTCGGCCTCCAGACCCATATCTGGAACAACAATCTGAAGTCTATTGTGCTGCTTGCCGGATTTCCCGTCCTGCTGCTGTTGCTGATGTATGGCCTGTCTGTCGGTTATGTCGGGCTCGTGGAGCCGATCAACACTGTCGGCGAGGGGTTGGCGCTGGCGCTCGATCACATGAAGCGGCTCTGGCCGTTTGCGCTTCTCGGCGCCGGGCTTTGGTTCGCGATTGCGTTCTTTTCCTATCAGAAGATGATCGAAGCGTCTGTGGGCGCGCGTGGCCTGACGCGCAAGGAGGCGCCGGAGCTTTACAACCTTCTGGAAAACCTCTGCGTTTCGCGCGGCCTCACCATGCCGACGCTCAATATTATCGAAACCGATGCGCTCAACGCTTTCGCGAGCGGGCTCACCGAGAAAAGCTACAAGGTGACAGTGACGCGCGGGCTGATTGAAACGCTCGATAAGGATGAGCTTGAGGCGGTGCTCGCCCATGAGCTCACCCACATCATAAACAAGGATGTGCGGCTTTTGATTATCGCCGTGATTTTTGTTGGTGTTTTCTCTTTCTTTGGCGAGCTTGTTTTCCGGAATATGTTTTATCGCGGCGTTCGCATTGGCGGGCATACGCGCTCCCGTAGCGGCGACAGCCGCGGCGGCGGCGTGTTGATCCTCGTCGCCATTGCGATGATCGTAATCGCCTATCTTTTGGCGCTCGTGATTCGCTTTTCCCTGTCGCAAAAACGCGAATATCTGGCGGATGCGGGCGCCGCGGAGCTGACGCGCAATCCCGACGCCATGATTTCGGCGCTGAAAAAGATTTCAGGACACAGCCGGATCGACGCCCCGAATGACGTCCAGCAGATGATGGTGGAGAACAGGCAAGCCTTTGCGGGCGTCTTCGCCACCCATCCGCCGATTGAAAAACGCATCGACGCGCTCGTCAGTTTCGCCGGCGGCCAGCAATAAACGAAAAACGGCGGGACATGAGTCCCGCCGTTTTCTCTTTCGGATAATGGTTTGCCTAATCGAACAGGCGATATTGCGCCCGGAGCGAGATGCGTGCGTCCGGCGCCTCCGCCGTGACGCCGATGGCGCCGCTGAGATTGATGCGCAGGCGGCTGTTGACCGCATAAGACCCGCCAAACAGGAAGGAGCCCACCGTCGTCGCCGGTGATTCTGAAAAGATCAGGTTCGTTTGCGCCGGACCAAAGACGAGCTGATCGCCGATCATGAGCGGAAGCGGGGTTCTGCTATCCGGATCAAGCGCCGGGACAGGATCGCCGGCCGGGTCAAAATCCGGATTCTCGGCCGTGCTTGTGGCGACCTGGAAGATCTGGTTTCGGAAGATATTTTCAAACTCGTTGCTGGACCTCAGGAAGAAGCTCTGGTCGTAGCCGAAGTTCATGGAAAGGCGTTCATTCAGCGACAGACCGACGCCGATGCTGGTGCGGATGGCGTCGCCCGGATCGTATTCGAGCAATGTTGACCGCCGGGGCGCCACATCGGAAACAACGAAAGTTTCACTGCCCGGTACTGGCATTACGCCTGTTTCGGTATCAACAAGAACTTCGTTCGGCGATGTCGGCATGTTGTACTGGTAGCCGAAATTCGCATAGAGCGAGGCCGGATCGCTGGAGAGGATAAAGGTCAGGCTGGGCTCAACAGTCCAGAAGCCCGAACCGGTCGCCAGGTCTGTTTCAACACCATTGTCTGCATTACGCGCGACATCAAAGGGACCCGTGCCCGTCGGCGCTTTCACGCGCAGATTGGCGATGGCGTATGGCCACTTCGTTCCGTTGTTGATCTGGTAATGGAGCCCGAAATCAATATCGCCGAGACCGCTGCCGCTAAGATCGCGGACAGTCGTGGTGGCGTCGTCGATCGCCACGCCGGAAATGCGGTCGGTGCGCGATACGTAAGGCACGCGGGCGTCAATTTCAAAACGGCTGGTGATGCCGTATTTCAAGGAAAGACTTTCGGTGACGGCGCGGCGGTCGGTGTCGGTTGCCTCAATGGCGCCGATCAGAACCGCGTCGACGATCTCAATACCCTGGAAGAAGAACCGGTTGTCGGACGCGACCGTGTAGTCGATGGCCGGCTCCACATACATGGTGCCGCGCGGCGTCAGAATGCCGCCAATGTCAGAGAAAATCGCGAGATAAGGCCGTTCGTCCTCATCTTCGGGTCTGACGCCCACCTCTGTCGGCAACGACCCATCGCGCTTGGGATCATCCTTGGGCTTTGGCCGCGTATCATTGGCTGCGACCCGCGTCGGCTGCGCGCCGCTGGAAGAAGGCGCAGATGCAGAAGCGGTTTGTGTGCGTGACGATGACGTCGCGGCTTGCGGTGTGTTCGAAGTTTTGGGCTGCGCTTTTTGCGACGGCGCTGCGGGCTTGGGCGTGGCGTCAGCCTGCGCAACCTGCATTGGCGCCGGCTGGCCCGGCAGCGTCAGCGTCGCGCCGGCGCGAAGCGGATAGGGCGGGCGCAGATTGTTGGCTTCGGCAATGGCGCGCACGGTCGTGTTGTTGCGGCGTGCAATGGAGCTGAGCGTGTCGCCGCTCTTCACCTGGTATTC
>JAUIEG010000321.1 GCA_030428745.1 Alphaproteobacteria bacterium | reverse complement strand
ACGCCGGCTGCGCGGCTTTCACGGAAGATCGCCGTCTTGCAGCTAAGTCTGATGCGATGAACGCAGTGGCGACATGCCTCGTCTGGTCGCCTTTCAAGGTTTTGCGCCGAAAAGGAAAACTTCTGCGCTAACACTCTTTCAAACTGATGCAGACAACGCCGCCGCCCTTTTGCGTAATTCCCGCCGCCACCACACCCGCGCCGCCACGGAAAACACGGCGTAGCCCGACAGCGTCGCCAGGCTGAAATAAAAATATCCTTGCGAGAGCGTTTGAGTTGTCCATTGAGCGTCGACGCCGAGCGCGAATGCGGCGCTCACAAGGGAGAGCGAAAGCGTCAGCGGCACGTAATCGAGATGGGATGCATAGTCGACGGAGATCGCCAGTCGCAAAAGGCACATAGCAACGATGGCGAGAAGACCGAACCGCATCAGGCCTGCATCGCAGGAAGCAATCCCGTAGGAGCTTGTGCATAAAGGTCCGGACAATAAATCAATCATCAGAGCGCCGGCGGCGGAGACCACCAATGTCAGGAAGGCGCCGCGTACGATCAGCATACGCGCCGGCCGGGCGCTTGCGCGCTCGCCCACAATAAGCGGAAAGAGAAGCTGGATCAGCGGCAGCGTAAGGACGAGCATCCCTTTCGGAAGAACAGCTGATGCGGAGTATGTCGATAGCTGTTCTGGGGTCAAAACTCTGTATGCAATGAGGATGTCGGCATGCGCCACTATCATGAAAAGCATGAAGCCGGCGCTCAACTTCAAAAAGCTGCTAAACCGGACCAGCGCCAGCAAGTTCTGGTCGCCGCCCTCTTGATGCGCCCAGGGCCTGAAAAAGCGGCGACCGATCATTTTCCAAGGGCGAAACAGGACGAAGATCGGCAAAATCGTCGCAAGCGCGATTCCCAGTAATCCTCCCCAGACATTGCGCAACAGATAGATGCCCAATGCGCCGCCAATGAAGCGGCTTGTCATCCAGCCAAGGGTGAACAGCCCAAGCCCGAAGAACTTGTTTCCACTTTGCAGAGTGATGCGCCCCACTTCTGCGCAATATGAAACATAAATAACGAGAGCGACGCCGCACGCGACGAGGACGGAAAATCCCGCGCCGAGCCCCCATGCGATAACCGCAAAGGATATGAGCGAAAACGCAGCGACGGCGCCCCATGATGCAATAAGACGGAAAACCTTTTCGGAAGCTTCTTTTGCGTGATCAGCTCCCTGTTCCGCCCCGGTAGCCGCGATGGCGCGCGTGAAAAACAGATTCATGATCGTCGCCGGCGCGAAGGCGACATTGATCGCCGTGATCGCGGTGTAATAGATCCCGAAATCCTCGGCCCCGAGCCATTTAGAAGCCAGATAGGACAGACCGAGATTCAACAGGGCCGCCGGCGCTGTTATCGCCAGGAGGCCAATCCCCCGCCGGAAAACCGATGCATTGAGATTGGAAACAGCCTGCAACGGCCTTTTCAGGATTTGGGAGAATTGCATGCTGTTGGCGCGCCTGCGTCGGGGGAGGTTATGGACACTCGCCAACGAAATACAGTAATGAACCGAGCGTGCCAAGCATTCAAGTTTCAGGCGAGTGTGCGTTTTGCAGACCATAAAATAACCAAATGGGCAAAGCCTGCCAGCCTTCATCCGGTCCGTTTGTGGAAAGACGCTTTCAATGACGAATGAACTCTACGCCGACATCCAATGGCCGTCGCCACAGGGCAGTGCGGTGCGCCCGAGATGGACGGGACAGGGTTTTGAAGTCGATGGCGAGATCAGAAATGTGCTTGTCACAGAACGCGGCGCATCAGGCTGGAGCGATGAGCTTGGCGAACTGATTAATGCAGAAGTGGCGCCGGACAGACCGCTTGGTCTTGCATCGCGCCGCCACGCCCTCGAAGCGCTCGCACGATCCGGTTGCGCCGGCCCCGGCAAGGCGGTGCTGGAGATCGGATCCGCCAATGGTTACATGTTGAAGGATATCTCCCAACGTTTTCCGGGCACCGCCGTTATCGGCTCCGACTATGCGTCGCCTCCTCTTGAGGCGCTTGCTCAAAACCTGCCCGGCGTGCCGCTGATCCAGCTCGATGTCGTGAACGCCGATCTTCCCGACAATTTCTGCGACGCGGTCATCATGCTGAATGTCCTTGAGCATATCGAGGACGACAGCCGGGCGCTGATGCAAATTCGCAGGATGTTGAAGCCTGGCGGACTTTTCATCATCGAAGTGCCGTCAAGTCCCAGCCTCTATGACGATTTCGATCGGCTTGTAGGGCATTTCCGGCGTTACAACATGGGAGACCTCGTCAGTAAACTGACTGACGCTGGCTTCAGCATAGAAACGAAATCCCATCTGGGCTTTTTCGCCTTTCCTGCTCTTTGGGCGCTCGTGCAGGCGAAAAAAGCCGCCAAAGGATCGCGGGAGCTTGCGGCGGATGAAATTCTGAAATCACGTATAAAAGTCGGGCGTCGCAGCGTTGCGCAGGAGGTCATGTTTTCGCTGGAGAGCTCGCTTCGCCCTTATGTTCCGATGCCATTCGGTGTTCGCTGCCTCATGACCGCGCGCGCCTGACACTGGCGACGATGAAAACTTGCCGTGTTGACGCCTGCGTTATGTTTTGGTGAACCAGTCCCAGGTGGCTTTGACGCCTTCAGGCAGTAGCGTCGTCGGATTATATCCAAAAGCGTCTTTTGCCTTGGTGATGTCGCACCAGGTTGTGTGGACTTCTCCGGCCCTGGCGTCGACATAATGTACTTTGGGGAATGCGTCCTCGCCGATAACCTCGCGCAACACTTCCAGGAGTTCATTCAGCGTGGTTGGGCGTTGCGTCCCTAACTGGAAGGCGCCGACGCAGTTGGAGTTGATGGCGTCTGCGATCCCTGAAACGAGATCGCCGATATAAAGATAGTCGCGCACTTGCGACCCATCACCGTAAATCACCAGCTCTTCACCCGCCAGAATCTGCTTGATGAAACGGGCGACGACACTGTCTTTATGATAGGAGCGTGGACCGTAGATGTTAGAGAAGCGCAACGACGCGCATTTGATTCCGTAGCTTCCGCTATAGGCGGAGCAATAACCTTCCGCCGCCAGTTTGGACGCGCCATAGGCGGATAAGGGCTGTGGAACCAGCCCCTCATGAACGGGGGACGGCGCCTCGCCAAGAATGGCGCCGCCGGTCGAGGCGTTGATGAGCCTCTTGACGCCGGCATGGCGGCATTCCTCAAGCAAATTGAATGTGCCGATGACATTGTCGTCAAAGTTGGAGCGCGGATTTTCAATAGATTCAATAACGCGCGTATGAGCAGCGAGATGCACGACGGTTTCCACCCCTTCAAGGGCTTTGCGAAGCGCGTCGCAATCCTTGAGATCGCCTTTGACGAAGGCGCCCTGAAAATCGATCAGGTTTTCCCTTTTGCCAAGCGATTCATTGTCGAAAACGACAATGTCGCTTTCCCCGCGCTGCTCCAGTTCCGTAACAAGGTTCGCGCCGATAAAGCCGCACCCGCCGGTGACAAGAATCTTCGCCATGTTTTACTAACCTTTTTCCAGTTCACGCGCCGGTCAACATTCGGCGCGGCGCGCGCAGTTGTTTGCTTCCGGTCCTAATCACGCCCGCCCATGGTTCCGGGCGGCAAAATCAGGACATCATATAATGGTTTCTTTTTGAAGTTTTGCGCAGGCCCTTTCGGCGCGAGCTTCACAGAATAGTCTTTATACTGAAACTCGTCATAGTTTCGTTTCAAAACCCTGCCGGGCAAGACGTCGAAATAGATAATTTTTTCCGGGTCTTGTTTGGTGAGATTTTCCCAGGGCAGCCGTTTTACGTAAAGGTCTCCGTCGCGGATATCGCCATAGCTGCCGTCCAATTGCGGTGTGAAAAGCGTTGTCGGCGGATGCTGCCAGGTTTCCGGGAACTCAATCATGTTGCGCGCCGTCACTGTTGTTCCCCACGACATTGTGTATACGTATCTTGAATTTGGCGGATATTTGTAGCCGACGATAATCAAGGTTCCATCCTGCCAGTCGTCAACCTGCTCAACAATTTGCGTCCAGATCTGTCGCTGGAGTCCCCACGACTGAATTACTTTCGACTGAACGACGGCCTGAAAGCCTCCGAGCAGTGCTAGATAGATTGCGACGACAGGCCATACAGAATAGCCCGGCGGGATACGAAACCGTTTGGCGAGCAGCGTAAGTCCCCACACGATCGCGGCAAACGTCATCGAGGCGCCGATGGTCGCTGCTGTGTGC
>JAUIEG010000320.1 GCA_030428745.1 Alphaproteobacteria bacterium | reverse complement strand
GATTTCCGAAATGCGTGAGCGCCGCGCGGCGTCAGCGGACGCCGCGTCGCCGTTCAATCCGCCTTATACGACCATGACGGTGAATGTGGTGCGAGGCGGCACGCAGCTTAACATCATGGCGGGCGAGGCTGTTTTCCAGTGGGACATGCGCGCCGTACCCGGCGACAGCCGTGAGGATATTATCGCCGAGTTCACCGACTACGCACGCGGGGTCGAGGCGGAAATGCGCGCCAAGGCGCCAGGCTGCCGCATCGAGATTGAGCAGATGAGCAATGCGCCTTCGCTGGCGCCCCATGACGATAATCCCGCCGCCGATCTCGCCAAGGCGATCACCGGCCTTAATTCGACTGATGTTGTCGCCTATGCGGCGGAGGCTGGCCAGTTTCAGGAGGCGGGCTTTTCGGTGGTGATCTGTGGGCCGGGCTCTATCGATCAGGCGCATCAGCCCGACGAATTTATTACTTTGGAGCAGGTGGAAGAGGGGACGGTGTTCATTCGCCGTCTTATCGAACGTCTAAGCGCGTAACACACAACAAAACCAAAGAGGAAACCCCGAGATGACATCATTGGAAGCCGCCGCCCTGTGGGTCGGCCTTAACGCCCTGTTGCTGATTGTCTTGAGCGCGCGCGTGGGCGCTACCCGAATGAAGCATAAGATCAATCTCGGCGATGGCGGCAATGACGCCATGACCAAAGCGATCCGCACCCAGGGTAACTATATTGAATACGCCCCGGCGGCGATCGGCGGACTTGTTCTGCTGGCCCTCCTTAATACGCCTGTGATGGTTATTCACATTCTGGGCGGGGTCTTTTTCTTTGCGCGAGTCTCTCATTTCCTGGGACTTGGCTTGGGCGTGTGGCCCATGGGACGCATGATTGGCACTGTCCTCACCATGCTGACGCTGCTGGTGACGGGGCTTTGGCTGATCTGGAGAGCCGTTGTTTAGACTTTGTTAAGCAGTGTAACCGGGGGGTGTCTAACCCCCCGCTTTACAAAGACTTTTTTGCTACTTTTACATTTTGTTAGCGCTGTCCTGCGAGCTTTTCCGGAAACAAGGTCTCTGTTTTTCGAAAGGCGCCAACTCCGTGAAACAACTGACGCATTGCCGCGCATGCGGATCGAAGGCGCTGACGCCGGCTTTTTCCATGCCGCTCGGCTCACGCAAGGGCCTTGGCCGCAAGGCGGCTTCGTCCGCCGATTATGTTCTTTGCGATCCCTCCCGTGACGCCCGCGCCTGCGGCTTGTTGCAGTCGGTGAATGAAGAAGACGACTTCACCTACACGCCGTCGGCTCATCATGCCTCGACACGCGATCATTTGCGTGCGGTCGCGACGGAAGCTCTTGAGATGATTTCGGGCCGTGACTGCGCCGCTCTTGATATCGGTTGCAATGACGGCACTCTTCTTTCCTTTTATCCGCGCTGGGTGGACCGCTTCGGCGTCGATCCTTCAGAGCATGTGGAGGAAGTTGGCGACTGGGCGTGGACCGGGAAATCTTCTTTTCCCTCGAAAGAACTCGACTCCGCTTTTGGTGACAAAAAGTTCGACATCATCACCGCAGTTTCCGTCATGGAACATATCGCCGAACCGCGCGAGTTCCTGAAGCGTGTCAAAGATCTTTTGGCGGCGGACGGCGTCTTCGCGCTCGAAACGCTTTATGCGCCGATCGTGTTGACGCGCACTTGCGTTGAAACGCTGCAGGCCGGCGTTTCCGCTGTTTATTCTCTGTCGGTGATTGAATGGCTCTTGCGCGAGGCGGGGCTTAAAGTCTTCAAAGGCGCGCTGACGGCGAAAGAAGGCGGGTCGATCCGTCTTTTCATCACCCATGCTGAATTTGAAGAATATGACTTCGATCCCTGGTATGAGCGCCTGGCGCGGCTTTGGGACGAGGAAAACGCCCTCGCCATGCGCGCGCTGCAGCCTTACCAGTCCTTTGAACAGCGCGCCGCCGAAGTGCGCCACGACTTTGTCGCCATTCTCGAAGATATCGCCGGACGGGGGGAATGCGCCCATATCCTTGGCGCGGATGCGCAAACTGAAGCGCTCCTGCGCTGGGCCGGTCCGGCGGCGAAAGCCATTACGGCGGCGGTGGATACTGGCGCTGCGCGGGAACAAGACCGCCTCGGCGAGAAAGGCCCGCGCATTATCTCCGAATCCGAATGCCGGTCAGTTGAGCCTGACTTCCTGATCGCCTCGGCGCGCTACAAGCGTGAAATTCTCGAACGCTGGCGTGAGGCGGTCATGCTTGGCGCTCAGATCATTTTCGTAACGCCGACCCCTCACATTGTCACGTCGCTCAATTTCGCCAGCGAATACGGCAAGGCGATCAATAATGGCGACGGCCCGGCTGGGGCGCATACGCTGCGGGCGATCCTTGCGGCGGCGGGCGGTCCGCGTCTGATCGCCGACAATCCGGACGCGAAAACCGCAATCGGCTAGTCCGCAACGCACAAGAAGCGTCGGGTTGTTCCTTCGAGAACAACAGCGGTGAGCAGCCCTCCATAAACAGCGCCGGTGTCGACGCCGATACGCCAGCCGGCGTCCACAGGTTTATTGGTGGGCGTGTGTCCATGAACGACAACATAGTCAGGGCGTTCTTCAGGCGATGCGTTGTGAAAGCGTTTTCTGATCCACAACATGTCCGCATCGGTCTGTTCTTCGAGCGGCGCGCCGGGGCGCAACCCTGCATGGACGAACAGAAAGTCGCCTTCGATATGGCGAAGTTCAAGCGAATTCAAAAAGTCGAGATGGGTTTTGGGCGCGAGCGCAAACCATTGCTCGGCCAAAGCGGGTTTTGGCTGTCCCACTGTGCTGATCCCGTAACTCTCGAGCGTTTCCTCGCCGCCCCAATCGAGCCAGTGGCTGAGGTCTTCCGGCTCCTCAAGAAAATCGAGCATCAGTTCTTCATGATTGCCCTTGAGGAAGACCGCATCATCGAAGTCCGCTGAGATCTTGATCAGCCGCTCGATCACGCCGCGGCTGTCGTCGCCCCGGTCCACATAATCGCCAAGAAAAATGAGCTGCGCCGCCTCGAGAGAGCCGGCGTCCTTCTCGATATCGTAGAGAAGCTCGTCCAGCATGTCGGCGCGGCCATGAATGTCGCCAATGGCGTATATCCGCTTGCCGTCCGGGACGGCTGCGTTTTTCGGCCAGTTTGAGCCGGATTTCCTCAACAGTCGGTCGATCATGCGCGCCATTATCACGGATTTCCACGCTAGCCGGTACACTCCGAAATACGAAAAGGCTATAAAAAATCTGATAAAGAATCGTGCTGAATCCTTAATGGAGGAGCGCGCGCCTAAATGTGAATAGGGCGGGCGAGCTGATCGGGCGAAAAAAGGCCAAACAAGACTGGTTGGGGCGGAGCTGAGCGGCAGACAATGAGCGTTCTCGTAACAGGTGGCGCGGGCTATATTGGCGCGCATATGCTTTTGGCGTTGGAAGACGCCGGAGAATCCGCGGTTGCGCTCGACAACCTTTCCACCGGCGCCCGCTGGCTGGCGCCTGAAAGCGCAGCGTTCGTGGAAGCGGATGTGGGCGATGAGGCGACGCTTGCGCGGATATTCGACGAGCACGATGTCCACGAAGTGATCCATTTCGCCGGGTCGATCCTGGTGCCGGAATCGATCCGCCACCCGCTGGACTATTATACGAACAACACGGCGAACACGCTTCGCCTTCTTAACGCCTGCGTCACCGCAGGCGTCAAACGGTTCATTTTCTCTTCGACGGCGTCCGTTTACGGAACGCCGGAACGAACGCCTATTTCCGAAGACGCGCCCATACGCTCGATCACGCCATACGGCGCCTCCATGGCCATGAGCGAACGCATCCTTGAAGACGCGGCGGCGGCCCATGGGATTTCTTTTGTCACGCTGCGCTATTTCAATGTGGCGGGCGCCGATCCGCAAGGGCGCGCTGGAGAAATCGGCAAGCCGACCCACCTGATCAAGGCCGCCGCACAGATTGCTGTCGGGGTCCGAAAAGAAAAACTTCAGATTTATGGCGGCGATTACCCGACACCCGACGGCAGCGCCATTCGCGACTATGTCCATGTCAGCGACCTGGCGCAGGCGCATATGGCGGCGCTTGCCCGCGTGCGCGGCCAGGGCGGCGCCATCACGCTCAATTGCGGCTACGGCCGCGGATATTCTGTCTACGAAGTGGTTGAGGCGTTCCGGCGCGTCACCGGAACTGACATGCCTTATGATGCGGCGCCGCGCCGCGCGGGCGATCCGCCACAGCTGATCGCTGACAACGCCGCTATC
>JAUIEG010000319.1 GCA_030428745.1 Alphaproteobacteria bacterium | reverse complement strand
CACCGCCTGTGCGCCTGGCGCGCAGCTATAAGGATAAACGGGATCGACACGCTCAATAACGCGCGCTTCCACCAGATGACCGGCGACAGGCGCCGGCGCGGGCGTTGCGATCACTGTCGCCGCTTCCGGCGCCTCGCTCCCCGTCGCGCCTATGGGCGTTACCTTGCTGGTCAGGGTGATCTGCCACGCGCTCCAGATGATGAAGGCGATGATCGCCACAAAGACCGGGAGCGACATGTCGCGGCCCTGGGTCTCGGCGGCTTCCTCAGCGGCGCGGAATTTTTCGGTCTCGATTTCCTGGGGGGCGTCGTAACCGGCGTCAAATTTGAACTGTTCAACGATCGTACGGGGCTCGAGTTCAAGAAACTCGGCATAGGTGCGCACAAACCCCAGCGCGTAAGGACGGGCCGGAAGCGCGCTCGCATCCACGGTTTCAATCGCAATCAGGTGGCTTTCACGAATATGGGTGCGGGCGGCCGCTTCGCGCAGATCGACGCCGCGGCTTTCACGGACAGCGGCCAGCCTTGCGCCGACATGTTCGAATTCACCGGCATCGGCGGCAAGCCGCGCCCGCGCATCCGCCATATCGACAATTTCCGCTGATCCGTTTGCTGTCGCCCCGCTCGCCATCTTTGCGTCTCGCGCCTCTTCTTCGCACTCGCCTTCGAATCCCGGCTTTTTGCAGCATAGCAAAAAAGCCGCACCGATTGGCGCCCTCAAGGTGAAATATCACCCATGTTTAAGCAGGAATGCGTTAACCTGTGATTTATTCCAGCACGACGCCGGCTTCTTTCAGATATTCCCTGAAAGCGGGGCGAAGCGTGACCTGCGGCTTCGCCATATTGACGTCGAGCCAGGCCGCGGTCGCTTTTGCGTCGAGCGAACGCACGAGACGGCGGAAAGGCCCCACGAAAGCAGCGGGCAATGAGAACAGGCGCACGCCAACGCCGATCAGCGCCGCCGCCGTCACCGGATCCGCCGTCTGTTCACCGCAATAGGACAAAGGCGTCCCAGTGCGGGACACTTTTTCCACGGTATTTTTGAGGAAGCTTAAAAAGCCCGGATTCATGGGATCATAACGGCGCTGCACGCGCTCGGAATCGCGGTCGGCGGCGAAATAGAATTGCGCAAGGTCGTTGCCGCCCACCGAGAGGAAATCGACTTTCTCCGCGATGAGGTCCGCCCGCCAGGCCGAAGCCGGCGTTTCGATCATCGCGCCGATCTTCACTTCCTTCGGCAATTCCTTTTCACGGCGCTTGGCGCGGTCAATTTCACGATCAAGAAGGTCGCGGATATCGTCAACTTCACCCGGCAGGGTGACAAAGGGGAACATCACCCAAAGCGTCCGTCCGGCGGCAGCGGACAAAAGCGCGCGCATTTGCGGCCGGATCATGCCGGGGCGGTCCACCGCCATGCGAACGCCGCGCCAGCCCATGGCCGGGTTCACTTCATTGCCATGATCCATATAGGGCGCAGTTTTGTCGCCGCCGATATCGGCGGTGCGGAAGATCACCGGCTTGTCGCCAGCTAGATCAAGCGCCTCACGATAAAGCGCCTCCTGCGAGGCGACGCTTGGCAATTGCGACCCGATCAGGAATTGCAGTTCGGTGCGGAAGAGGCCCACGCCTTCAGCGCCAGTCTGTTCAAGAAACGGCATGTCGAGCGCAAGGCCCGCATTCATCATGATCGCGACGTCTTCGCCATCCTTGGTGCGCGAGGCGAGACTCTTCTCGCTGACATAGCTCTCTTCGACTTCGCGATAACGGGCTTGCTTGCCGCGGAATTCCTCAAGCGTCTCGGGCGACGGGCGAATGTGGATCTCGCCGGCTTCGCCGTCGATCACCGTGGCGTCGCCCTCCTCCGCCAGATCGATGGCTTCGGGCGCGCCGGTGACCATGGGCAGTTTCAGCGCGCGCGCGACAATGGCGACGTGAGAGGTCGCCGAGACTTCGCCGAGCACGAGGCCTTTCAGCCTATTGCGGTCATATTCGAGGAGCTCCGCCGGGCCCATGGTGCGCGCAATAAGAATGGTCTCATCGTAAAGCGCGCGCTGGCCCACATTCTTGTCGCCTGCAAGATGGCGCAGAAGCCGGTTCGACAGATCGTCGAGGTCATGCATGCGCTCGCGCAGGTAAGGGTCGCGCGATTGCGACAGGCGGGCGCGGTTTTCCGATTTAACCTGCTCCACCGCCGATTCTGCAGTGAGGCCTGAAAATACTGCGGCGCGCAGCCGGTCTTTCCAGCCACGGTCATAAGCAAAGAGACGATAGGTCTCGAGCACTTCGCGCGACACGCCGCTCAGCGAGGTGTTGGTGGCGAGCATCTCGTCCACGGACTGGCGCAACTCATTAAGGCCCTCTTCAAGGCGCGCCGCGTCCGCCGCCGGATTTTGCGCAAAGACCTTATGCTTGGGCGCCGGCGGCTGCAGGAAGACCGCTTTGCCGATCGCGATGCCGGAAACAATGCCGAAACCCCGGAGTTTTTCCGGGCGGTGCAGCATGGCGCCGACCACCTCGGTCTCTTCCTGGCTTAAGAGTTCGCCCGACGCGGCGATCTCGGCGAGCAGGGTTGCAACCGCCTGCACCGCTTCGATTTCCTCATGAGTGTATTCGCGCGACGCCTTGTTTTGAACCACCAGCACGCCGAGCGTCTTGCCCGACCGGATCAGCGGCACGCCAAGGAATGAATGCAACGGGTCTTCGCCCGTTTCCGGACGGTAGGAGAAGGCCGGATGCTTCGGCGCTTCCGCCGTCACCATCGGGCTGGCGCGTTTCGCCACATGGCCCACAAGGCCCTCGCCCCAGTTGAGGCGGGTCTTGTGCACGGCCTGCGGGTTCAAGCCTTCCGTCGAGTAGAGTTCAAGGACATCGTCAGGACGGCGCAGATAGATTGAGCACACATCCGCCACCACATGGCTGGCGATGACTTTGGTCAACAGGTCAAGACGATCCTGAGCGCTTGTGTCATGCGCGACAGCATCGCGCATGCGCTTCAGGAGCACCGTAATGCCCTGTTCGCCATGTCCGCCATGTGGCGGGCGTGTTTTCTCAATGCTCATCGCGGCCTATTCGCTGCGCACAGGAGCCAGGTCAGCTCTGCGCGGCTTGGGGCAGTTTATCCAAACCATACGCATCATGCAGCACACGCACCGCATATTCAGCGGCGTCTGCATTGATCAGAACACTGATCTTGATCTCGGATGTGGAGATATTCTGAATGTTGATGCCCTTCTCGGCAAGGGCGCGGAACATGGTGGCCGCAACGCCGGCATGGCTCTTCATGCCAAGACCGATAACCGAAACCTTCGCCACATTGCGGTCGGACTGCATCGCCTTGAAGCCGATTTTCGGCTGTTCTTCGGAAAGCACCTGCATGGCGCGATCCAGATCGCCTTCTTTCGTGGTGAAGGAAATGTTGGCGAAGCCGGTTTCGCGCGACGCGCTCTGGACGATCATGTCGATATTGATGTTCGCCGCCGCGAGGGCGTTGAAAATCCCCGCAGCGCGGCCCGGCTCGTCGGGCACGGCGAGAATAGTGACGCTCGCCTCGTTGAAATCCGGCGTGACAGTCGTGACGATGTTTTCTTCCACAATATCATCCTCATCGCAGATGAGCGTGCCGGGGCCCGGCGCGTCAGGCGGATCGAAGCTCGAGAGCACCCGCACCGGCATCTTATAACGCATCGCGAGCTCAACCGAGCGGGTCTGCAATACTTTGGCGCCCACAGACGCCATTTCCAGCATCTCTTCAAAAGAAACCTTGCCGATCCGGCGCGCCTGTTTCGTCAGGCGCGGGTCGGTCGTATAGACGCCGTCCACATCCGTATAGATGTCGCATCGCGCGGCGCCGATAGCGGCGGCCAGCGCCACGGCGGATGTATCGGACCCGCCGCGTCCTAAAGTGGCGATGCGCTTGTCGGGCGCAATCCCCTGAAACCCTGCACAGACGGCGATCTCCCCGCTATCGATCGCCTCGCCCAACTCTTCGCCTTCAATATCGGCGATGCGCGCCCGGCCATGAGCGATGTCTGTCTTCAGCGGGATCTGCCAGCCCTGCCAGGACCGGGCGCGATAACCGAGATTTTGCATCACCAGCGCCAACAGCCCCGATGTCACCTGTTCGCCCGAGGCGACGACGGCGTCATATTCCACATCCCTGGCGTCCAGCGCCGGCGCCGGCTCCCCGGCTTCTGCGCACAAGCCCACAAGGCGATTGGTTTCACCGGCCATGGCGGACACCACCACCGCGACAGAATGACCAGCATCGACCTCACGGCGCACAAA
>JAUIEG010000318.1 GCA_030428745.1 Alphaproteobacteria bacterium | reverse complement strand
GCGACATCTTCGGCAAGCCACGCCTCCTGCACCGGGTGCAGCGTTTCACCGTTCGACAGGCCCTCGATCGTGGTGACGCTTGCGCCTTCGAGCGCGGCCATGGGCGTGACGCAGGAGCGCCGCGCTTCGCCGTTCACATGCACCGTGCAGGCGCCGCACAGCCCTGCGCCGCAGCCGAATTTCGCGCCTTTCAGGCCCTGCGCGTCGCGCAGATACCATAAAAGAGGCATCCCGGGATCGCCTGCATAGTCAACGGTTTGGCCGTTTATCGTCAGTTTCGCCATGGGCGCCTCCGGGGTGAGCTTTGAAATGAAAAACCAGTCTACCGGAATGACGCCGCGATACACCAACGGTCTGTCCCGCTGCGGGCTCGGCTCGTCGACAAGAGGCAAACCATCTGACGCATTTTCACTAAATCATCGTCGCCTGCAAAGGGCGCCGATTTGGCAAGTCAGGCCCAGGCCGGACCAACGGTTAGTCCGCCCGGCCGCCATGCTGCATTGCAACCTTTGATCGGTCCGGCGCCCAAATTTTACATGCCCGGCACTCGCTCTCATTTATATTGCCCGCCGTGCTGAAAACCCGGACGGTGCGCTGAGAACAAGGGCGCATAAGGGTTTGAAAAAGCGTCCGCACCGAAGGGAGAAGGCTGGATGCAACTACGGCTCATTTTTGGCTGGGGAAAGCGGGCGATTGCGGCCGCCTGCTGCGGTGAGAAGCCGGCCTTGGTTTTCTTTATTTCTGCATTTTCGCGGCGGTGCGTTCGGCCGACGCAATGGTGTTTTCAAGCAGCATGGTCACGGTCATGGGGCCGACGCCGCCAGGCACGGGCGTGATGTAGGACGCCTTTTTTGAAACGCCTTCAAAGTCGACATCGCCGACAAGGCGTCCATCGGGAAGGCGGTTAATCCCCACATCGATGACGACGGCGCCGGTCTTCACCATTTGCGGGCCAATGAGGTTCGGCACACCGGCGGCGACTACGAGAATGTCAGCGAGGATCGTGAACTGCGCAAGGTCGCGGGTTTTCGCGTGACAGATCGCGACGGTGGCGTCCTGCGCCATCAGCATGATGGCCATGGGTTTGCCGACAATGTTCGAGGCGCCGACGACCACCACGTTCTGACCTTCGACGTCGATGTCTTCGCTTTCGAGTAGCTTGCATACGCCATAAGGCGTGCAGGGCGGAAAGAAATCATCCTTGCCGAGAACGAGGCCGCCGACATTATAAAGATGGAAACCGTCCACGTCCTTGTCGGGGGAGATCGTTTCCAGCACTCGCTCCATGTCGATATGGTCCGGCAGGGGAAGCTGCACCAGAATGCCGTGAACGCCGGCGTCGGCGTTCAGCTGATGGATCAGCACCACGAGGTCTTCCGTTTTGGTGTCGCCCTCCAGCCGGTGGGTGTAGGATTTAATGCCGACGGCGTCGCAGGCGCGAATCTTGTTGCGCACATAGACGGCGGAGGCCGGATCTTCGCCCACCAGAATGACGGCGAGACCGGGCGTGACGCCCGTCTTTTCGACCAATGCGTCGACGCGGACCTTACACTCGCCTCTGATCGTCGCCGCAACCTTGTTGCCGTCAATGACTTTAGCCATGCCGTCACCTTAAAAGGGAACGGTTCCGCCCGATGCGGAACCGTTTGTATGTTAGACAAACAATCTAATTTAGCCCTAATATAGCACTGGGCGGTATTTTCAAACCCTTTCGCCGCCGCGTGCGATCACCATGTCCTCGCGGTTTTTCTCGAAATCACTGGCGTCATGGCGTTCGCGGAGCTGTGAGTCCGGCTCGCCAAAGGTGCGATTCACCATGCGTCCGCGCTGGACCGCAGGGCGGGCGTCGATCAAATCGACCCATCGATCGAGGTTCTTATATTCGTGTACCGACAGAAACTCCTGGGCGTTATAGGCCTGGCGCATGATGGAGCCGTACCACGGCCAGATCGCCATGTCGGCGATGGTGTATTCATCGCCCGCCATATATTCATTTTTGGCGAGATGGGTGTCGAGCACATGAAGCTGCCGCTTCGTCTCCATCGCAAAGCGATTGATGGCGTATTCGATTTTGAACGGCGCATAATTATAAAAATGACCGAGGCCGCCGCCCACATAGGGCGCCGATCCCATTTGCCACATCAACCAGTTCATGGTTTCCGTGCGCTTGCGGATGTCGGTGGGAAAAAATGCACCGAATTTTTCCGCGAGATAAAACAGGATGGAGCCGCTTTCGAACAGGCGAATGGGCGGATCAAATGAATGGTCCGCCATGGTCGGGATTTTTGAATTGGGATTGAGCTCCACATATCCGCTCGAAAACTGATCGCCTTCGCCAATCTGAATCAACCAGGCGTCATATTCCGCGCCTGCATGACCGGCGGCGAGAAGCTCTTCGAGCATGACGGTCACTTTGACGCCATTGGGCGTGCCCATGGAGTAGAGCTGGATCGGATGCTTGCCGACAGGAAGTTCCTTGTCGTGGGTTGCGCCGGAAACCGGGCGGTTGATGCTGGCGAAAGCGCCGCCATTCTCCGCGTCCCATGTCCAGACCTTTGGCGGGACATAGCCTGGCGGCTGGTTGTTCGACGGATCGTTGGTTTCACTCATTTCGGAGCCTCTTTCTTTTTATTCCGTTTTCACCAGATAGGGGCTCCGGGACCATAGAAAAACACACAAGCGCTTGAGCGACTATATTGGAAGCTTTTTCCTGCAACGCAGGATCGGCGGCCGCGCCTGAAGGTTTAGTGCGCCTGCACAAAACATTAGATCCGGTTACATATTCCCGGTTCAGCTTCTTTTGCGATTCTGGTGTGATCTTCATCACACCCCGGCAGCGGTATCACGGATTCCGCCTTAATTCGGCCCCGCCGCCGCCGCGCCCCCCATGCCTCTTAAGCATTGCAGCAACGCGTCTCTCTTCAGGCGCTATTAAGCTGCTCAATAATTGCAACAGGGGAGAGATTGCAATGACATTCCTTAGAACACCGAAACTGCGCCGTGCGGCGCGTCATCTTCTGGCTTCGGCCGGTCTTGCGGCGGCGAGCTTTGCTCATGCCGGCGCCAATGCGCAGGAAACGATCAGTTTTCCGGCGCGCGCGTCTGACCTTTCCGGTGAGAGTTATTGGTCCGTCACAGAATTTTCCGAAGGGTGCTGCGTTATCGACTTTAACGTCAAACGCTGGACCGGGTCGGGCTGGAGCGGCGGTTCCGGCTCGGAGAATAAAGACGACTATGACTGGAACGTCCCGCTTTATGCGCCGGCCAACGGCGTCATCGCCAGTTGCTGGCGAAACTTTCCGGAAAATCTGAAGCAAGGGAAAAGCAATCGCCATCCCGATTTTCCGAGCAAAATCTTCGGCGGCGGCAATCATGTGACGATCATCACCGATGAAGGCAATGTCATCGCAATGGCGCATTTCAAGCAGGGGTCGATTCCGGCCGAGCTTTGCCCACCCAATAACGGCAATACAATTTATCCCAACACGGTCGACAAGGAAGCGGGCTGGCGCGTTGCGTCTTATATTGAGCCGGCGAACCGTCCGCGCATTGTCGAAGGGCAATATCTCGGCCGTGTCGGCAATACGGGTCAATCGACAGGACCGCATCTGCATATGGATTCGCGCCCTATTATCGGAACCGACGCCTTTGGCCGTGAGGAAATGGGCGCCGCCGTGAGGATGCGGTTCCGCGACAATTGGGGCCATCCCTATCTCAACCATTCGACCAATGACGATCCGGCGAAATGGTATCGCCTGCGCGGCGGTCAGTTCGGGGGCAATGCGGCCTGCGATGAATATCAGTCGAATTCGCCGGAATGCGGGTTCAAATTTGTCCACGCGTCTCCTTATCTGCGCCGCGCGGACGCTTCGGCCGGGGCGATCAAGGGTGGCGACACACTCTTCGTCTCCGGCAATCGCGCGGTCACGGCGACCATCGGCGCTGACAACAATCTGAAACTGATCGGTTGGGACCTTGTCGGCGTTTCCTCTATCAATCGCAAAGGCGAGATTTCGGCTGGCGCCATCAAGGATGTGAAACTCTCTGAGCCGGCCAATGGCTATGTGCTGGCGGCGGTGCGCCAGGCCGACGATCACCTAAAACTCATCGCGTATCGCGTCACCGCGACCGGCGGTTTCCAACGCTTGGCGGACGCCAGCGCTGGAAAGATCAGCACTCTTGACGTTGCGACCATAGGCGGGACGGACAAGAAAACCGTCACC
Organism: Alphaproteobacteria bacterium; assembly: GCA_030428745.1. Classification (GTDB taxonomy): domain Bacteria; phylum Pseudomonadota; class Alphaproteobacteria; order Caulobacterales; family Parvularculaceae; genus Hyphococcus. Next base: position 74 of record JAUIEG010000318.1, on the reverse strand, counting down.
GCGGTCAGAACCGAAACCGGCGACATGAAAATCATCGTTTGGGATGTTCAGATCGCCAACAACGGAACGGTTTC
>JAUIEG010000317.1 GCA_030428745.1 Alphaproteobacteria bacterium | reverse complement strand
GAGTGTGAAATTACTCGCCTGAAGTTCCCCACCTTCAGTTCGGTAAATCAGATAATAGATGTCTTGCTCCCACAGACTGTCAAAGATGTCTCGGTAATATATCAGCCCAATATAATGCAAAAAGGTCGTTTGGCTGGCCACGTGGGAAGCTCGTTCAGCGTGGGGCCAAGCCCCATATTTTGCGGTGACGGGCTGGCTTCCATGACCGGGAACGGTAGCAGACGAAAAGGGATCGACGACAAGCTTTCCAATCTTCATAGGAATACGTTGCGGCGATTTATCTCCATTTTTGGGGCCGGTCGCGATCATGGCCGCGATGCGTACTTCATAGACTGGAGTTTGGCCGCTGTTCTCAATTGTAATTTCAACTATTGGCTTGCCGTCCTCATCGGACGCGAGGAGGCGGAAGCCTCTGGTCGTTATATAGCCGCGGGTCTGCGCCTCGCCAATTCGCCGTGTTTCCCGCAAGGTCAGGAAAAGGCCGACGAGCGCAAAAAACGCTACCCCTGCACTAAGACCAGTCCACAAAACCATCGCTTCTTGCGCATTCACATCGCGTTCAGCGCGCTCGGTTTCTTCTTTTTTCTCTAGCTGTTCCGGCTCTGAATGGGGTCCAAATTGGATCACCGACCAATCGTGGCCCACGCCTTCATCGTTATCGGTTTCGCTGGCGGTGCTCTCTTTAGCGCGGATATTCTTGGCGCTATTGGATGAACGCTCTCGGCAACCCGTTTCATCGCAAACCAGCACAGCGTCATTATACAGAACAACGGGCTTGTCCTGTGCGTGCGCTAGTCCTCCAAGCGCAAGGATGAAGAGCCAACAGCCCTTAGGCATTGAAGTAAAAAGGCTGCACTGAAGCCCCCCGGCTAATCTTCTTGTTCAGGTTTTGCTCGCTTTCCTGAACGCCTATTTCGCCGAGTCTTTCAGCCAATTGGGCGTAAGTCACGCCGCGCCGCTTTCATGTGAATTTCGCCCACCCCAATAACGGGAAAAACACCTCAAATCTGATGAATTCCTGCGGTTTTTTGAGGTTTGGTGAAGAGTTATCCACCACCTCCGGGATGGTCGTATGATCTTTCCCTTGTCGTGATCCGCGCATTGAACGCGGGAACCGGCCATCGTTTTGACGGAAGACAAAGGAACGGGAGACGCAAACCATGCCACGCGGCGCGAGCGCACTCACATCGCCGGCAATCACGCGGGCCGAAAAGCGCGCGGTTTTGGCGTCGGGTTTATTCCGCCGCCTGGCTTGGCGCCGCCGCGCCGCCGGAAGGTTCGCAAGCGCGCCTGACGGCGTCCATGATCGGCGCCATGATGTGCTCGGGCAGGGCGATGCCGGCGTCGCCTGCGTCGGGCGGGCTCCAGAAAAAGCCGCTGGGATTGTGATCGCCCGTGCGCTGCACCGGGGCCAGTTCGATCTCGCCATAAATGTCGGAGACGATTTTGCTGAAATTTTTTGGCGCCGTGTCGCGGTCCCACTCCACAAACATATCGGGCAAATCTTCCAGATACGGCCCCTCAAAACGGCCGCGCATCACAACAACCTGTTTTGCGATCGGCAATCCGGTGTCGGCGTTTTTGAACGTCATGACGGCGTCCGTGATCTCTTTGACGACGGCGTCATAGTCCGCGCCGCGTTCGACAACGCCGTGTTTTTCACGGCCCTTGACGTTGATGCGGATAGCGCCGGAATTGTCATTATGGGGAACGGCGAAGAAACGCCGCCGCGCGAAGTCATTGACGGCGACTTTGCGGCGCACCGCGCGCGCAAGCGGCGCCAGTCTGCGGCGCAGGCTCACCGGCACCAGCGAGTGAAAGCTTTTCTTCGCGGTTTCCGCGACAGTCGGCGGCGCCTCGACGCCCCAGTCAATGCGCCGAAGCATTTCATCCATCGCCGAGTTCGCGCTGACAAGCGGCTCCATCCCGGGCCCGCCATAGCCAAAGACTTGCGCGTCCGGGCCCGCCGCGTCGAGGATTTTTCCGATCGCGGCGTCGATGCGCCGGTAACATTCCGAAAGCGGTTTTTTGATGATGCGGGCGATTTCCGGATCATAGGCTTCATGGGTTTCATCTTCGAGATGGTAGAGGTGATGGCCGACGTCATGCACATCCGAAAAACAGGAGATAAACATATCCCAGTCATGGTCGCGTAATTGCGCGCAGCAAAAATCCGTTTTGCTTTTGATGCGGTTGAAGAGGTGGTGGAGATACTCGCCAATCTCTTCCGCCGTTTCTCTCGGCTTCAATTCAAAGCCGCCGCCGATGGCGTCGCCTTTAAAATATTTTGCGCCTTCTTCGGCCAGCGACGGCGGATGCCAGATGGTCGCCGTCAACGGATCATGACCAAGCCAGTTATCAACCAGATGTCCGTTGCGCATGGGCTTGGGCTGCATCCGGTGCCAGTCAACGACGGCGACGCGATAGCCTTCTGCGTCGAGACGGTTCCAGAAGGGAGTGATGTCGGGAATGGAGGATTTATGGTTCGGCAGGATGTCGTAGGTGTCCGGCTTGAACTGCATGAAAAAATAATGTGCGTGATGGCCAATGCCGGCGCCGATGGAGGCGCTGTTCCAGAACTGGGCCGCCCCTTGGGCGGCGTCATTCTCGATGGGATGAACGGCGGCCTGGTCTCTCAGACGTTTGAAATTGGGCAGGTCTCCAGCCTCAATCATGGCGTCCATGAAGGCTGGATCCGCTCCATCCATCGCAAACATCAATATTTTCGCCGTCATAATTCGCCCCGAGCCCCGTTTTGCGGTCCTTTAAAGACCCCAAGCAGCAAAAATCCTGCCACGGATGACATGATTAACAAAGAGGGGCGGCGCGCTTTAGGGTTGCGGCTGCTCATTGCGGACGCTGGCGAGGATGAGCGGCGTGATGTCTTTCGGGCGGGCGATCGTTGCGCCGGAGCAGGCGGGGGGCGCCCAGAAAAATCCAAACGGGCTGTGGTCGCCAGTGCGGACGGAGCGTGAATTGTCAACTTCCCCCAATGATTGTGAGACAAGCTTGCGGAAATCGCCATGCGTGTCTGCGCGATCCCACTCAACGAAGACATCGGGAAGGAGGTCGCGATAAGGCCCGTCGAACTCTTTCGACGTATCGATCACGCGCTTGACGATAGAGCGTCCGGTTGCCGGATTGATAAAGGAGGAGACGCCTTCGCGGATATCTTCAATCACCGACTGATATTCATTGCCGGGCGCGACGGTTCCGAATTTCTCCCGGCCTTTAAGATTGATGCGGATGGCGCCGGCATTGTCATTATGGGGGACGGCGAAAAAACGCCGGTCCCGATAAGCGTTTCTGGCGAGCTTGCGCCGCGTCCAGCGCGCGAACGGCCTGAGATATCCGCGCAGCGATTCCGGTATCAGCGAGTGGTAAGTTTTCTTTGCTGTCTCCGCCGTTGTCAGCGGCGCTTCATAGCCGACGTCCACCCGCCGCACAATTTCGTCAAGCGCTTCATTGGCGCTGATGAATTCCTCCATTCCGGGCCCGCCGAGCAGAAACACATTCGCATTTTCTCCGGCGGCTGAAAGAAGGATGCCGATGACTTTGTCTATCCGGCGATAGCATTCCGTCAGCGGTTTTGAGATCGCATCAGCGAGCGCAGCGTCGTGAAGGCCGTGATGTTCGTCTTCAACATCCATGTAGTAGTGGCCGATATTATGCGCTTCAGAAAGACAGGCCACATAGAAGTCATGGTTCTTTTCCCGCAAATGGTCGGCGAAAAACGATCCCTTGATGTCAATGCGTGAGTAAACCCGGTCGAGAAATTCCTGCCGCTCCGCAGCGCTTCGGCGGGGGCGGCTGGCGTATCCTTCCGCAATCGGATCGCTGGCGGCGTAACGAGCCGCCATATCGCGCAGCGCCTCCGGGTGGAAGACAGTTTGCGTCAGCGGCTCTTCGGCGAACCAGCGGTGTATGACTTCGCCATGCTCAAGCGGCGTAACGGGCATTTCGTACCAGTCGACGACAGCCCCGCGATAGCCCTCGCCGTCAAGCTGCTTCCAGAAAGGGGTGACCGCAGGCAGGGGAAAATGGGGCTCGGAGATGACGGCGTAGCTCTCCGGATCGAACTGGAGGTAGAAGTAATGGCCGTGATGGGCGGGGTTCTCGCCGATGGCCGCCGACGTCCAGAATTGGACGTTGCCCTGGCCGAGGTCGTTTTCAAACTCAAACGTCGCCGACCTTTCCTTCAGGCGGTGGAAATTGGGCAATTCGCCGGCGACGATCATCCGGTCGATCAGGCGATGATCTGCGCCGTCCAGGCCTATAATGAGGGTTTTTGCGCCCATTTATCGGTGCTCCGTCAA
>JAUIEG010000316.1 GCA_030428745.1 Alphaproteobacteria bacterium | reverse complement strand
GCGCCCCCTTCCGCGTTGATCGCACCTGTCACATTGACGCCGCCGCGATTCTCCCCGGATGGAATATCAGGTGAAAAGGCGACGAGGCCGTCTCCGAAGAAGTCGATAACGAAGCGGTCGCCAGCCGCGAGCGTTACCGTGCCAAGGCGGGCGGCGATCGGTCCTTCATTGGCGACATTGGGCGCGACGAAGGCGAGAATCCCCGATTCAGCGATCGAGATCTCACCCTTATTGATGATCGACGCGTCTTCCTCGCCGAGAAACCTGAAATCGAAATCGCCCGCCATGAAATCTGCGTCCGCGATGCCAAGTGAGGTCGCAACCAGGCCGTTGACGTCGATCACCGCATTCGGTCCGAACAACACGCCATCGCTGTTCATGATGAAGACATTGCCATTGGCGGTCAGTTCCCCGTCGATGACGGATCCACCTGCCCCCAGCACGCGGTTCAAAATCACCGCGTTCGCATTCGGTTGGTTGAAAAAGAAATCTTCGCCAGCGCCAAGATTGAAGGTCTGCCACTCGACGATCGCACTTTGCGAATTTTGCGTGACGCCGATAATCGGGTTGCCTTCCAGCGATTCGATATTCGCGTCGCCAGCGACCACATTGCCGCCGGTCGGCGCCGCAGCGGCTGGCGCCGCGCAGATGAGGATCGCCGCGCTCACCATCAGCGCAGCCCGTCTTTTCCGTCCAGATTCACTCTCTTGACTGAACATCCAGATCTCCCTCAATACCGCGCCGACACTGAAAAGAAAAAGCGCGGATCATCATCGCCTTCCTGCGAGACAACGCCTTTAAGCGGCACACCGATCTCAGCGTTCGCCGACAGGTGCTTCGTCAATTTCATGCGCGCACCAACAGACAACGAATAGAGCGACGCAGTGCGTGCTTCACCCGCCGCCAGCGGTCCGTTCTGACGCACAGCGCCGGCGTCGATCGAGACGAACGGCGAAGCCTTGAATTTTCCCTTTTCTAAAAAGGCAGGCTCCGCGCTCAATTCCAGGATGCCGGAGACGCAGCGGTCGCCCGCAATCTCAAACGGATCATAGCCGCGACCGAAACCGGCGCCGCCATAACCGCACTGCTCGGAGGAGAGCAACGGGTTGTTCGCCGCCTGCGCCTTGGCGGAAAAGGAGAGAGTCAGGCGGTCCGCCAGGTTCTGGGTGCGTCCGACATCGGCAACGAGCGCAAGAAACTCCCCTCCAGCGCCCGCACGGCTAGCGAGCGGCGAGCCGGCTTCTGTGGCGTCGAAGATGTCCCAGCCACGCACCAGCTTGACGCCGACCGCGTTGGAGCCGTTCCAGCCATCCTTGAATTTCGCGGCAGCGCTGAATTCGCTCGTCCACAAGGTATCGCGTGTGTTGGGCGTCACGCCAAAGGCGCTCTGAAACTCTTTCCAGGCGATGGCGCCGCGCAGAGTCAGCTGCGTGTCACGCTTCAGGATCAGCGGATAGGAGAGCGCGGCGCCGGCGGTCCAGCCATTGGTTTCAAACCCTAGATTGCGCAGGAGCGGCACGCCTGGCGCTGCTTCGGACCGGGTCGACGCCAGATCCAGCACCAGCCCCTCCGTCGTCAGGAGGGTGGAATAGCCCGCCGAGAAAAATGTTAGTTCGTCGAGATTGATGCTCTGCACTGCGAGGAACCGGAAACTATCCGCACCCGTGATCAGGTTGTTTATAGTGAGGCGACCGTTAAATTGTTCCCGACCGACCGCCCGTGAGGCGCGGTTGTTGATCCCGGCCGCAATCGTAAAACGCTTTTGCGCCACTTTGAGAGTCATCTTAACGCCAGTGTCCGGCGAGGCGCCGCGCTCCAGCACGCCAGTGACGGAGAGCCCCGGAATATTATTGGCAAGCAAAAGATACCGCTCGAGACCGCGCTGGGTCAGCGGGCGCTCTGCAGTGATCTTCGCCGCCAGGCGCTGAAGGCGCAGGCGCAAGCGAGACGGCGCATCCGAGACGTCGACTTCGCCGATAAACCCTTCAATGATCCGTATACGGACCTTGCCATTTTCAATCTCCTGGATTGGCACGTAGGCGAGACTGAGCGGATAGCCTGCTTCTGCATAAGCTTTCGTAATCGCATGCGCGATCGTGAATATTTCATTGAGTTGCACCGTGGCGCCGATCCGGTCCGCATAGAGCGGACGGAGCGCTGCAAGCGGGATTGTTACGGCGCCGTCGAGGGTAATTTCCGCAAGCTGAAACTCGATGGCCGCAGCATCTTCCGGTTGTTCCGGCTGGTACGGTGAAATGACGCTGGGCGCCATGGTCAGGCCAGGCGCGACCTCAACGTCAAACTGCGCTTCAATCGCGCCGGGACGCACGTTCTCCGGAATAGCGACCGTATTGTCGACTTTCTGTGCATGTGCAGCAGTCAACGTCACAGTGATAGACAGAAAGATTGACGTGACGCGTCGAATAAAAACGCCGACCGCACTGCAGATTAAACCTATCCCCACTGCCTGCCCCCAAACGCCTAAACCTTAAGCCAAGCGTGCTCCCCAAAGGCAGCCTAGCCACAAAAGCCGGAAAAGCAAATCGAAAGCTGCGCGAGTTTGCGATGCAGCAATACGAACAACACGCAGTATCAGTGTGATCCGAACCCGGATTGGCTTATCTTAGGTCAGCCCACGCTGGATGGTCCGGCGGCGCCATGTTTGCTGGCGTCGAATATGGAGTTCCAATGTCCGGTTTTGCGCGCAAAGCGGCCAATCACGCCGGCGTCAGCATTTCCCCTATGCAAACGCTTAGCACTCCTCCCCCCAACCAGATCGCCTATGAACTGCAGCGCAAGGCCTATGGGTTGCGCGTCGACCGCCTGCGCAAACGCGTCCTCGCCGCAAACCCTGCACCCAAAATGCGTGATGCAAGCCCTGTATCTAAAACTCCCGCCCCGCGAAAGGCTGTGCGGCCCGGCGGTCGCCTCGTTCGCGAATGGCGCGGACGGCAGTACGAAGTCTTTGTTGCCGATGATGGATGCTATCTGAACGGCAGGCGATTTCGATCGCTGTCCGCCGCAGCCGAGGCGATCACCGGGGTCAAACGCAATGGCCCTGCTTTCTTTGGCCTGCGCTCGCCCCGGAGTGATGCGAGATGAGACGCTGCGCCATCTATACGCGAAAGTCGACCGAGGAAGGCCTCGATCAAGCCTTCAACCCTTTGGACGCACAGCGTGAAGCCTGCGAGGCCTATATCGCCTCCCAACATTATGAGAGCTGCGGAAGCGGCGATCGTGCGTAGCATCTATGATCGATATCTGGAGAATGGCGATATAGGGGCCATCATCGCCGCAGGAAAGGAACTCGGGTGGACCACAAAACTGAGAGCCAACGGCAAAGGTGGCAAGCCGCTGTCGCGGGGGCCGCTCTATCACATCCTCGCCAATCCGATTTATGCAGGCCTGATGCGCCAGGGCGAAGACCTCCATCCCGGCGAGCATCAGGCAACTGTTGCTCGAGACCTCCGGGAAAAAGTTCAGGAAAAACGCAAGGCCAATACAAGATGGTCAGAATCAAAGAGAACGCCAACCAGTCCCCTCGCCGGGAAATTGTTCGCCAATGGCGACCGCCTGACGCCAAGCCATGCTTCAAAAGGCGGCAAGCGTTACCGCTATTATATCAGTCATGCGAATGCATCACCGGCGAATGGCAAACGCCTCACGCTCAAGGCCGATGATATAGAGCGGTCAGTTGTGACGGCGTTAGACCGCTGGATTGAAAACCCGAAGTCGGCGGCGCTCAATCTCGTCAAGGCTAAGGCGCCACTGGCGGTGTTGGAGCGTGTTCAAAACGCTCTCGAAAGCAGCTCGAAGGGCAAATCAGTTAAACCATCGATATCCGACGTAACGCGTTGGGCGACGGTCATCCGGCGCGTCGAGATCACTGAAGATACGCTCGCTATCTCTTTAGACGTCACTCAGCTTCTTCAAGCAGCTGATCTACAAGGCCACCTTCGCCCCACATGCACTATCACCGAAAGCGCGAGCATTCGCCATTGCGGACAGGAGCGTCGTTTCCTGCTTGGCGACATCGAACACAAACACAGCCCGGATCCGGCGGTTGCAAGGTTGCTTGCTCGCGCACACCAGTGGCGGAAGACATGGTTTGACGATCCAGAAGCAACGCTCGCAAGCATCGTCCGTGCTCATAATTGTGATCAAAGTACGGTCAGTAAAACCATCCGCCTGGCCTTTCTTGCGCCGGACATTATCGAAGCCTTACTCGATGGTACGGCGCCTATCGAAATGAACGCCGAGACATTAAAGCGTCTTTCCCGGTTGCCAGCGAGCTGGAGCGAACAACGCAAGCTACTCGG